>JAHECH010000160.1:0-5050 GCA_024641835.1 Deltaproteobacteria bacterium | reverse complement strand
TCGCCAGCCGGATATAGGCCCTTCTCCTTATCAGTGGCCTCAGAATCCCCGTATCCTCCGTCCACTGTGAAACCAGCAACCTTGCTGTGTGGCTTCCAATATCCAGTGATGCGAGGTTTATCGAGGTTTCTCTCATCTGCGTCGGAGAGAAAGGCCATCCCCTTCAAAAATAAGCATGCAGTGAAGAACCCCGTGCGGGAGCACGGGGCTTCTTCTATGGAAAAAGCCATTTAAATTCGGGGGCTGATCGCCACCAAACCCACATGGCCATTCATCCCCGCTCGCAAGAGCGGGGCATTCTGGCTTTTTCACGGATAGCCTTCGGCAGCTGATCCTGCTCCGCTTGATCTCTTGAAAATAACTATCAAAGGGGAGGCTCTTTTTCAAGACCTAAATAAGCAACGACGCTCTTCACCCGCGCCCCCAGGTTGATCAGGTAGGCTGGCTCTGGTTGCTTTGGTAATGGCAGGGGATCGTACTCGATTTCCTTGATCCGTGCCATGGTGCGAGCCAGGTCCCCATGCTCCGCCTCCCAGGATTCCCGCACCATGTCCTTGAATTCGAGGGCTGCCCGGATCGACCGAGGGAGAAAAGCTTTCGCATCCTCGTGCACATAGACGAATCGGTGTCCCTGGCAAAGAACATCCACATCCAGTGCGGCCAGACGCCTTAGAGAGTCCAGATACACGCCGAAATCGGTGAGACAGTCCGTGGAGATGTCTCCCAGGATGTTGGCGCACCCCCCAGCCTCCGAAGCAATGAGGATTTTCTTTTCCGGCATATAGTAGCTCAAGAAATCCCAGGTATGGCCCGGTGTGGAGAGGACTCGAACCGTCAGTCCATGCTCCAGCTGAATGACATCACCATCTTCGAGAATCATGTCCACATCAAAAGGCTCAAAGGCCTCATCCGAGAGCCCTGACTCGCCCATCGCAGCCAGCGCCTCAGCCGCACTCTCGCTGAGAGCCTGGATGAGCTTGACGGCATTCGGCCTTTTGACGATCTCACTCGCTTTTCTAGAAGCGGCGATAGACAAGCCAGGGAAATGCTTCTTCAGGTAAGAGACCGCTCCACAATGGTCAAAATGCACATGGGTCAAGAACAGCATTTCCGGCGGGATCTCTCCCAAAACTCCCCTGATCTCATCCTCATAGACCCTGCTGAGCTTCACGATCCCCGCATCAAAAAGAGCAGGTTTCCGCGCTCTCTGCAAATAGACAGGGGCATTTCTTGACCCCAATACATAAAAGCCGTCTTTCACCTCTCCTGTCTGACTGAAGATCAAAGCATGTTACTCCTTCCCGTTATTGCTCAGTGCCAGTACCCGAACTTCTCCCAGAATTCGGCATCCACTTTGCGCCAGCGAGGACCGAATTTCTTATCGTAATAAGCCGCGAACCGATCAAGCCAACGCCACCAGGAATTCTTTCCTCTTTCCTTTGCCTCCAAGATGTCGTTCAGATAAGTGACGATCTCCCGCATCTTTTCCTTGGGGATATACGAAGCTGCTCCCTCCCGGAAGGATTTGACCGTATCTTCGGGGCTCAGCGCATGGGCCGTCAACATCACAGCAAGCACTTTTTTCTTGTTGGCTATCTCCAGGAGCTTGTATCCGCTCACTCCCATGATGTCCAGAATAGCAATGTCAAAATACTGGGTCTCAAGAAGTTTCTCTGCCCCGCCAAAATTCGCTGTCTTGACCACATCGCACATGGGTAGCAAGGCTTCAAGAGTTTCTAGAACATCAGGCTCATCATCCACAATCAGAACCCGTTTGTCTTTCAATAGATCCGCACCCATCATCGATCCTCCTTATGGCATCCCGAGCTTTCTCAAAACGGGTTTGCCGATAGTCTTCACAGAACCGATTTCACGGCAGCGCAGCACCACTGCCATGACAAAATAAACCATGACGCCGATCAGAATGACAACGCCAAGCCTGCAAGCAAGCAACCAGAAGCGTGTCCCAGCATAAGGCACCATCCATTTCACATGAAAAAGATACAGGCAAATTCCCATGACGGCGGAACAGAGGAGGCTCTTCAGGCCGGACTCGATCATTGGCTTGAGGTGCAACACGCCGGGTATTCGCCCGAGAAAAAAAATCAAGAGAAAGAATTGTATCGTCGATGCCAGAGAGGTGGCAAGGGCGAGACCACCATGCTTCAGCGGCCCCATGAGGATGAGACTGAAGCCAACATTCGCCAGCAAAGCCATCGTCGCGATCCGCGCCGGCGTTTTCGTATCCTGGAATGCATAGAATGCGGAGACCAAAACCCTGTTAGCTGAAAAAGCCCAAAGCCCTAATGTGTAGTAAAAGAGGGCCCTCTCCGTCATCACAGTAGACAGCGGGCCAAAGGCACCCCTTTGAAAGAAGACCTGGATAATGGGTTTGCCGAGCACAATCATCCCTGCCATGGCCGGAATCGTGATGAACAGGGTGAGCCTTACAGAGTGGCTCAGGGTCTCCCTGAACTCGCTCATATCCTTTTCAGCCGCCTGCTTGGACAGGGAAGGCAACGCTGCGGTGCTGATGGCGATGGCGAAGACGCCCAAAGGAAACTGCACGAGCCGATCTGCATAATAGAGCCATGAGACACTGCCCTGAGGCAGGAATGAAGCGAGAAGGGTCCCGATAAATTGGTTCAACTGGTAGATAGCGGACCCATAGATCGCAGGAAGGACGAGTATCCCGATTCTTCTTACGGCTGGATGCTGTGGCATCCAGCAGGGCATGAGGGAAACCCCTTTTTGAACGAGCCATGGGAGTTGAAGAAGGACTTGGAGGACCCCTCCAATGAGGACGCCTATAGCGACACCGATGATGGGCTGAGAAAAAAGGGGTGAGATCCATAGGGTCGAAGCGATAATACCTATGTTCAGAAAAATGGGCGCAGCAGCAGGGGCTGCGAAGTGTCTCAGGGAATTGAGGATGCCCATGAAAAAGGCAACGATGCTCACGAGGAAGATATATGGGAAAGTGATCCGGGTGAGCAAGACAGTGAGATCGTACTTGGGACCGGAGGCACCGAAACCATAGGCCTGAAGCCTCACAACCCATGGAGACAAAAAAATACCAAGAACCGTGACCACAACCAGGATAAGGGAAAGAAGGTAAAGAACAGCCCTTGCCAGTTCAAAAGCGTCTTTTCTTGACTTCTGTGTGAGATACTCGCTGAAAATGGGAATGAATGCGATGGTCAGGGAGCCCTCAGCAAGTAGGCGCCTCAGGAGGTTCGGAATCCGGAAAGCGACAAAAAAGGCGTCGGTCGCCATCCCCGCGCCAAAAAACCTGGCCACCACGATATCACGAATGAGGCCGAGGATGCGGCTCAGGAGCGTGTAGAAGCCAACCACTCCTGCGGCTTTGCTTACGTGTTCCTGCTCTGAAATGACGGTATCCCCTTTTCTAACGGAAATTTAACCTTGACAAAGAAAAGATAACCTCTTAAAAATACAAATTTATGCAATAAATCAATAGCCCTGAAGGAGGTCATTGTCATTTGGCAAATCATAAGTCAGCCCTTAAAAGGGCACGTCAAAGCGAATCCCATCGGCTCAGAAACCTGGTTCACAAGAGCAGGGCGAAGACCGCAGTCAAAGGAATGAGAGCCTTGCTGGCCGACAAAAAAATAGACGAGGCCAAAAACGCGCTGAATGAAACGGTTTCGATCTTGCAGAGCACAGCTTCCAAGCGCGTTATTCCCAAGAAAAGAACTGCCCGCAAAATATCCCGTATTGCTCGCGCGGTCAATCGCGCTGCATCGCAGAAAACAACTTAGCATCACATCCCAGTGTCGCGTCCCGGAAGTTCCTTTTCAATAACACTGCGACCCCACCCCCTGTCGGGCAGAGGATTATGCCAACGTATTTCTGCGATGCGATACTACCCACAAAGAGAGATGATCACCTTTTCCAAAACCGGCTTCGGCCGCGACCCTGACTTGAGCCATCCGTCCGCTTCGTAAAGGACTTTGAGTCCTCTTTCCAACTCCTCCTTGGACCAGTATCTCGCCTGGTTCATGAAGTCTCTCGTTTTGAAGCGATTTCGGCCGAGCCCTTCCGCCACTTCCCCGAACCCGCCTCCTTTCATCAAAACCTCTTTCGTCTGCCACAATAGCCTTATCTGGCGGTTCAGCATGCCGATCACCTGCAAAGGAGCGTATCGCTTGTCCTCTTCAGAAAGAAACCTCTCAAGCACTTTTAGAGAATCAGCGATGTTTTTTACAGATATCGTTTCCATAAGTTCAAAAATCGTGTAAATCCGGCTGTGAATGACGAGCTCTTTGACCTGTTCAATCCCCTTAACCTTGGTATATCTCAGCCGCAGTTTTTCTAATTCCGCGTGTAGCTCCCGTGGGTTGTTGCCCACGACGCTCGCAAGGTAATCAGAGGCATCCTCATCCATTTGGAGGCCGAGTTCTTTTGCTGTTTCTTGTATCCAGGGTACCAACTCATCCTCTCTCAACGCGTCAAACTTCACTGCAAGAGCAGAGGCACGGATCGCTCTGTAAAATCTTTTGTTGAAATCGGTCTTGGCGCTGATGAAGATCACGCAGGTGGATTCTGAGGGATTTTCAAGATAGGTCAGGAATTTTTCCGATTCCTCCTTGCTGAAATGGTCTGTCCTCCGCACAATGATGAGCCGGTTCTTGGCCATGAAGGGCATGGATTTGGCTTTCAGGATGATTTCCCCAGGTGTCGTCTCACCCCCATAGAACAGCTCGAGGTTGAAGTCCCTGACGGACTCGGGAATGTAGGAAGCCCGGATTTTGGCCAGGACTTTCTCCATCCGGAATTCGCCGGGACCGTAAAAAAGATAGAAAGGCGCCAGGCGCCCTTTTCCCAACGCCTTGATCACATTCTCTGGACGCAGATCCCCGGCCATTAGAATCTTTCCACGGTTCTCAGATAGATTTTCTTGGCCACGCGCTGCGCAAGCGTCTCTAAAGCCTGCTGTTGTTCCAATTGTGCTGCCAGGGGATCCGCTCCCACTGAATAACTCGTTCTTTCCTCCAAGGCTTTGTCATGCCATATGATCTTTCCTTGT
>JAHECH010000159.1 GCA_024641835.1 Deltaproteobacteria bacterium | reverse complement strand
CCCGGAGGGCGCTCTGGATATCCGCCATGCTCGTCTCCGGAAGGACGGTGTGAATATCCTTTGCCGTAAGCGGCGTGTCTGATGAAAAAAGCAAAGCTTCAACGACCAGCTTGACTGATTTAACCATGAGCATTATCCTCTTGTTCTTCGAAATGGGCCTCCAGCCTTATTTCCTTGTAAGGCTCTGACTGGAGAACCCTGACCAGGCCCATCTGAACGAGCTCCAGGAGCGCCAGAAAAGTGACAATGAATTCGGATATGCTCCTGTCCTGATCAAAGAGCTCGGTGAAGTACACAAAGGGGCGAATCTTCAACTGATCCATGATATAGGTCGTCTTGTCCTTGAGCGACCACCGGTCGACCAGCATGGTCAGTTGCGCTCCGGGAATCCTTTCCTCAACCATTTTCTTGAAGGCGTCGATAAGCTGGAAGAGGCTGACGGCGAGAAGCGGTTCGTCGCTCAGGAGCTGCCTTTTAAGGTCCTGAGGCAGCGGTCGAGCGAAGACATCTCTTGCGAGGAGATCCCGTTCTGACAGCTCCCCTGCCATTTCCTTGAAGCGAAGATATTCCAGAAGGGGGCGTGTGATCTCGACCCTCGGATCTTCCTGCTCGTCCTCATCTTCTCTCGCAGGAAGGAGCATCCTGGATTTGATGTGAACAAGAGTCGAGGCCATGACGAGGAAGTCGCCGGCTACACTGATGTTGAGGGCTTTCATCATGTCAAGATATTCGAGGTATTGATCCGTGATTGTCGCGATGGGGATGTCGAAGATGTCCACTTCGTTTTTGCGGATCAGATGGAGAAGAAGGTCGAGGGGGCCTTCGAATATTTCCAGCTTCACTTGGTAGTCCATGATTAGAAAATTCCTCCCGCGAGGCTGTCCGACAACCCAAAATTCCTCTCCCCCTTAGGGGGGAGTGGCTAGAGCCTGCCCCGGACTTGATCCGGGGTGAGGGGGTGTGAATTCGAGCACTTACACCCTCACCCCGACCCTCTCCCTCTGGGAGAGGGAGTTATCAGAGAGCCTCCCGGCCTCCCTTTAGAAAAGGTAAAAGGAACAAGGCGACCTCTCCCGCCGGGGAAGAGGAAACATTATTTTTGCAAGTACATCCCGAATCTGTCGGTAACGAATTTTACCTCGTCTTCCCTGGTGCTGACCGCATGGTTCAGTCGAGCCGCGAGAAGAGCGTCGAGCATCTCTTTGTAGAATGGACCTGGTTTGAACCCCAGGGCTTTTAGGTCTCTGCCTCTCAGGAAGCTTTTCGAGCCTTTCAGTGACATAAAGTACCTGGAAATCATCCTCCTGATGGTCTTGTTGTTCGTCTTTGCCATGAGATGAAGGAGGATCTCCGTATCGAATGGAGAAAGCAGTTTGAAGATCTCATAGTTGCTGTTAGCGGCACACCTGAAGAGCGAATCGAGAAGGTTCGCTGCTTGCAGCCGCTGGCTGATCATGGCGCGGCTCTCTGCATCGCCCATCTGCATCTTTTCCGCCATCTCATGAAGGGCCTTGGCATCAAGGGACGAGGTCAGCCCATGCCAGTAAACCTTCCAGGGCCGATAAGGTTCCTCAAGGTAGAGCAGATCGAACCAAGACAGGACACCTTTGATCTCCTCCAGGAGGTTCCTCAAATCGGCCGTAAGAGTAATGTGCGGGGATATAAATTGCAAGAGATTAAACTCGCCCAACCTTTCAATCGCTTTGATGGGCTCCTGTTCCATGAGAAGCAGCTTGAGCTCCATGAAAAGGCGGCGGCCGGAGAGGCCTTTGAAAGCATTGATGGCCACGGCGTTCTTGATCAGTCCGTGGGTGAGCTTGCCTATCTTGAAGCCAAAGCGCTGCTCGAAGCGGATCGCCCTCAGCACCCGGGTCGGGTCCTCCACGAAGCTAAGGTTGTGGAGAACGCGGATCACCTTTTCCCTGATATCCTTCTGGGCGCCGAAATAATCTACAAGCGTTCCGTACTCTCGTTTGTTCAACTTGATGGCCAGGGTGTTAATGGTAAAATCCCGCCTGTAGAGATCCAGCTTGAGAGAGCTCATCTCTACATTGGGCAGGGCTGCAGGCGTCTCATAGTATTCGAGCCTGGCTGTGGCCACATCCACTTTAAAACCATCGGGGAAAACGAGCACCGCGGTGCCGAACTTTTTGTGGCTTCTCACCCTGACCTCATGATGCTCGGCAAATTCGTGGGCAAACTTGATCCCGTCACCTTCAACGACGATGTCTACGTCCAGGTTTTCCCTTTTCAGAAGGATATCTCTCACCAGGCCGCCCACCAGATAAGCGTTGTGTCCCAGCACGTCTGCCACGTTTCCAAAATCCTTGAGGAGCTGGATCACCCTCCTGGGCAGGCGCTCCTTTAGCATGGCAGCCAAGTTCTTTTTTCTGGCGAAGTGGGCCGCATGGTGCGACTCGTAAAGGAAATCAGGGATGACAGGGCCGCCGACAAGAATGTTCAACAAGTCAGTCCTGGTGATCACGCCAAGGACCTTCCCACTGTCCACTACCGGCAGAATTCTCAGCTTGTCTTCGATAATCAACTCCTGCACCTGCTTTAGAGAGGCGTCAGGACCCACGGTAGAGAACTCAATGTTGGTGTATTCCATGAGGGGAAGGTATCCCAGCTCAAAATACATGGCCTTCTCGACGACCTGCCTTGTCACGTAACCGGTGAGTTCTCCATTATTATCGATAACGAGAAGGACATTGATGTTGTACTTGGTCAGCGCGAGAGCGGCGTCCTTGATGGTCGCCTCGGGCGAGATATGGATAACCGGAGAGGACATCATGTCCCTTGCTTTTTTCTGGGGCACGATACGGCTCCTGAGCAGCGCTTGAAGGGCCTTTTCTACCTGGATCAGGGTCTTGTTTTTGACGGTGGCGGATGCGGCTTGCGGATGGCCGCCACCTCCGAAGGCAAGAGCGATTTCTGCCACATTGACTTCTTCCGTACGGCTCCTGGCTACCAGGTAGACCTTGTCTTCCATCTGCGCAAGGGCGATGATGACGCTCAGGTTTTCCATCTCCATGAACTTGTGCACGAGGACGGCAAAATCGCCCACATATTCTTCCCTGGTGACCCTGGCTATGACGACTTCAACGCCGTTAATGACTTGGGTTGTGGCTGAAGTGATGAGGTCGTTCAGCAGCCAAATCTGTTCCGCGGTGAGCTCTCTTGTGAGCATGTCCGCGATGAGATTGGGGTTTGCTCCTTGCTCCGTGAGCCAGGCCGCGGCCCTGTAGTCTTCGGGTGTTGTGGAGGAGAACGTGAACGATCCCGTATCTTCGTGGATGCCCAAGCACATGATCGTGGCTTCGTCAGCGCTGATGGGGAGGCCTCTTTGGTTGATGATCTCCGTCAGAATGGTCGTCGTTGCTCCCACCTGTTTGATGACTTCCACTCTACCGTGAACGTCTTCTTCTGAGTCATTGTGGTGATCATAGATGTGGATTTCCACATCCTTGTTATCCACCAGGTCCGCCAGTTTGCCGATGCGGCTCCTCTGCCGAGTGTCTACGAGGATGAGGCGCCTGATGCCGTTCAGGTCGATGTGTTTGAGCCTCGTGAAATTGAAAAGATAAGATGCGGTGTGGAGAAAAAAGTTCCGGAGGTTTTTTTCCTGTGAGCCGGCAAATACGAGGGTCGCTTCAGGATAGAGCTTCTTCGCAGCAATCATAGACGCCAGCGCATCGAAGTCGGCGTTCATGTGGGTCGTGATGATCTCCGCATGGGTTTTCGCTGGAGTGGGAAGATCTTCCGGAGCTTGTTTGTACGGTTTTTTCATAGAAGGATCATAACACATTCCGGATGTGGTTCAAAAGAGAAGAGAGAGTATTTACACAGACGGTACACGGTCCAAGGTACACGGTGTGCGGTTGAATATCTTATCGCATTGATTGTTTTTCCTTGCACCGTCCAGCCTTCGTAGCCGAAGTTACTTCGGCGGAGTAGGCCGCGCCCTGCACCCTAAACCTTTCCTGTGCCTGCCCAACTATGAACACCCGGGCCACGGGGGTCTCTTTCAAAATAGAGAAACGAAGAAGTCGCTGCCCGGCAATCAGCTTTAGGTGATGGGTGAGGCCCCGCAGGGGCGGGGTGAGGCGGGCGGAGGGCTTCCCGGGAATAGCCATCCGAACCATATTGGGATCGCTACGCTTGAGGAGCACTCCACTTCGTTCCGTTCGAGGAGCGCTCGGCTTCGCCTCGCTTGAGGCAACTACTTCGTCTCTTCCCTCAAGGGCGGATCTTCTGCCCGCTCCTCAAGGCGCGTTAGCGCCAGTCCTCAAGCCCCGTCAGGGGCGCTCGGTTTCGTTTTTGGGAGAGACCACCTTCCGGCAGAGTGGACAGCATGAGCTGAAGCGCCTATGGTGACTAAAACAAAAAACTCAACGACAGATCACGAAAACACGAAACGCGGAAAAGGAGGAATTAGCCTTTTTGGGTTTATGGGTAAGGGACTAAGCGAAGGAAAGAGAGTGGGAAAAACAAGGAAGCAAAAGGAGTGAATCACGAAAACACGAAAGGGGGAAAACACGGCAGATCCAGGCGGGGGAGATGCTATAATCCCTTGAGCTTTTCTTCCGTTTCCTGTCTTTTCTTGCAATCAATGCAGAGGGTGGTCACAGGTCTTGCTTTCAGCCTTGCCTGTGAGATCTCCTCGCCACAGAGCTCGCAAATACCGTAGGTCCCGGTGTCAATCCTCTCCAAGGCCTCCTTGATCTTGGCGATGAGCTTCCTTTCCCTGTCCCTGATCCTTAGGGTGAAATTCCTGTCCGACTCCAACGCAGCCCTGTCCGTCGGATCTGCGTAAGTCTCTTCCCAAGAAGTCATGCCGGTTACCGTCTTGTTAGCCTCATGGAGCAACTCTTCAAGCTTCTCATTGAGAAGGCTCCTGAAGTAGTCCCGTTTCTTTTGACTCAACATGGCTTTGTTAAAAACCCCTTAAGACTTCTTTATTTTCTGCCAAAAGCTTTTTTCGTACTTTGGCGCTTTCACTCCTTCACTCATTGAGAACTCCTCCAGAAGCTCTTTCTGGCGCTGGTTCAGTTTCTTCGGAATCTTGACATTCACTCTCACTAAAAGGTCGCCTCTCTTGCCTCTCTGAAGCCCGGGCATCCCAAGGCCTGAGAGGGTAAAGACGTCTCCCGGCTGACTGCCGGCCGGTATCTCCAGGTCGTGAATCCCGTCCTCTCCGATCACAGGTATTTGGATGGTACTTCCTATGGCCGCCTGGACAAAGGATATGGGTACCTCGCAGAGAAGGTGCTCCCCCTCTCTCCTGAAGAACTCGTGTTCCGTGACATGAATGACCACGAATAGATCGCCCGAGGGGCCGCCGTATTCTCCTGATTCCCCCTCTCCCTGAAGTCGAAGCTGAGACCCTGTGTCCACTCCCGGGGGGATCTTCACAGTGATCTTCCTCTCCACTCTAAGCTTGCCTTTGCCGTGGCACTCCAGGCATGGATCTGTAATGATCCGGCCCTCGCCGCGGCACGCCGGGCATGTGGTGCTGATTTGGAAAAACCCCTGGCTGCGCACCACCTGTCCCCTACCCCCACAAGTGGCACAAATCTTGGGCTTCTTTCCTGGTGCAATGCCTGATCCATGACAGGATTCGCACGACCCCCACTTCTTGAATAATATTTCCTTTTCTTTGCCATGAAAGGCATCTTCCAGGCTGATCTCAACGTCATAGCGGAGGCTGTTGCCCTTTCTCGCGCGACTTCTCTTTCCCGTTCTCGTGCCGAAACCGAAAAAGTCCTCGAAGATATCGCCGAAGCTACTGAAAATGTCCTCGAAACCGCTGAAACCCCGGAACCCTGTTCCTGCAAGTCCCTCATGGCCGTAGCGGTCGTAAATTTGCCTTTTTTCATCGTCTCTCAGAACTTCATACGCTTCAGACGCTTCCTTGAACTTCTCTTCAGCCTCCTCTTCTCCAGGGTTTCGGTCGGGGTGATATTGCATAGCGAGCTTTCGGTAAGCTCTCTTGATCTCTTCTTCATTCGAATCGCGGGCAACACCCAAGACCTCGTAATAGTCTCTCTTGTACATCGGTAGCTATCCTATAGTGCCGTTTCCTCATCTGTTTCGTCAGGCGCGGGAGCCTGTTCATCCGATCCCGGGGCCAAGGCCTCCACCTCCGCTCCCACGAGAGAGCTCTCGTCTCTCCTGTCGAGCTTTTTCACATGGCCTGCGGCAATCTCCCTGAGGGACACCACGATGTCCTTATTCTTCGAAACGATGGTAGGCTCCGCTCCTTTTCTCAATTGTCTGACCCGTTTTGCAGCCATATGAATGAGAGCGAAACGGTTGTTGACTTGATTCAAACAGTCCTCTACAGTGATTCGTGCCATAGATGTCTCTCCTCGATCTCTTCCCGACTGCCTCTCAAGTTGGTTTATAGGGGTATAAGAGGCGGAGAAAAATAAATTTTATTATGTATCACCTTTCTTAAAGCATGTAAAGATTTTTCGATGTGCCCGCAACATGGCACTTCCGATGACCCCCGGTGCACTTTCATCGATGCGACAGCGATTGCGCTTCGACTGCTTTTACAATAATAAAAGTAAAGCCTCTTGAAAATTAATCAAGTCGAAGAATTGGGGCTAAGGCCTCTAAATCCCTGGTAAATGTGATGTGCCCTCTCGATCGTGTTTCGTTTCATAACCGTTTAGGGACTCTTTTGGAGACACCTACGGAACGAATTTTGCACTGACTAATGACCGAATTTCGCTCATCTCAAGCCCGAAAAGGGAGATAGCCTGTCATGCTCGCCAAGGTTCTGAGCAGCGCCGTCATCGGAATTGATGCTTACATAGTGGAAGTGGAGGTGGACATCTCTCAGGGACTTCCTTCTTTTGCCACAGTCGGTCTTCCAGAAGGCGCTGTGCGGGAGAGCAAGGAAAGGGTCAAGGCTTCTGTTAAGAATTCCGGATACTCTTTCCCTGCGGACAGGATCACAGTGAATCTGGCGCCGGCAGATGTGAAAAAGGAAGGCTCTGCTTTTGATCTTCCCATGGCCCTCGGGATACTGGCGGCTACAGGCCTTGTGTCAAGGTACTCCTATGCGGACCATCTGGTGTTGGGTGAACTCTCCCTGGATGGCCTGCTCAGGCCGATTAAAGGCGCCCTGCCCATAGCGATCATGGCCAAGGAGAACGGGCTCAAGGGGATTTACCTGCCCGTGGAAAATGCCGTGGAGGCTGCTGTCGTAGACGGGATCAGCGTCTATCCTATTCTAACGCTCAATCAGCTGATCGAAGCTCTCTCAGGAGTGTCGCCCATCCTACCATTCCGGATGAACTCAAGGGAGATCTTCAGGGAGCCTGAACACGAGGTGGATTTGGTTGACGTGCGGGGCCAGGAAAATGTGAAAAGAGCGATGGAAATTGCCGCTGCGGGCGGCCACAACATGATCATGATAGGGCCTCCCGGCGCGGGCAAGACCATGCTCGCCAAGCGGCTTCACACGATTCTTCCTGAGCTCAGCTTTGAGGAGGCCCTGGAAACTTCCAAGGTCTATAGCGTCATGGGTCTCATGCCCAGAGGACATGGTCTCGTCAACACCCGTCCTTTTCGCTCTCCACACCACACCGTCTCTGATGCAGGCCTGATCGGAGGAGGACAGGTACCAAGACCCGGGGAAGTGAGCCTTGCGCATAACGGCGTGCTTTTCCTGGATGAATTGCCGGAATTCAAGAAAAACGTCCTGGAGGTGATGAGACAACCCATGGAAGACGGCTACGTAACGATTTCCAGGGCGAGTTCATCGGTCACCTACCCCGCTAACTTCATGCTCGTGGCTGCCATGAACCCATGCCCGTGCGGGTTCATGGGGGACCAGAAAAGGGAATGTGCATGCACCTTCCTTCAGATCCAGAGATACCGCTCTAAAATCTCAGGCCCCCTCCTGGACCGCATCGATATCCACATGGAGGTACCCCCTGTTCCTTTCAAAGATCTTGCGGTCAATGATGGGGGTCAAACATCAGCGGAAGTGCTCAAGAGGGTCAAGATGGCGAGAGAGACCCAGGCGAGCCGTTTCCAGAGAACAAAAATCCATACGAATGCAAACATGACAAGCCGCCAGATCAGGAAATTCTGCCAGCTTGATTCAGACTCCAATGAGCTCCTGGAAAAAGCGATGGACCG
>JAHECH010000158.1 GCA_024641835.1 Deltaproteobacteria bacterium | reverse complement strand
TCGCTCGGGGCCAGGGGTTTCCCCCATAGATAAACCGTGAAAAGACAGCGCCCTCCCGCCAGTCACATCCAGAAAAGGCATCATCGGCCTTCCATCCTTCCCCCGCCATGCTTTAAGTTAGCGCTTATGACCAGACCACCCCGCGAGGTGTTCTGTCAGGTGAGTGGCAGATTATTTCTTCTTTCGATGCGGCTCTAGTTTTTTAAGGAATTCGGGGTGGACTTCGAAGCCGTGTTCGATCGCTTTGTCCGCGTGTTCGATCGCTTTCTCGTATTCACCCTTGTGATAATAGGCGACCGCGATATTGTTGTGGCCAAGGCCGAAGGTAGGCGCCAGTTGAAGCAGTTTCTTGTTGGTCTCAACGGCTTTTTCCAGGTCTCCTTTCTGAACATAAGCGTTAGCCAGATTATTCCATGCCTGTGCAATCTCCGGATTGAGCTCCAGCGCTTTTTCCAGCGCATGGATCGCCTCCTCGGTGGTTCCCATCTGGAGGTACGCAAAGCCGAGGTTGGCGTACCCGCGGGCATATCTTGGCTCTATTTCTACCGCCCTTTGATTGGCCTCGACCACTTTCTCCAGTTCACCTTTCTTGAAGTAGATATAGCCGAGGTTGACCCACGCCTCGAACATCCGCCCGCTGTTGGCTATGGCCTCTTCAAAGAAAGGAATGGCCTGGTCCAGTTTCCCCTGCTGCATCAGCACAACGCCAAGGTTGTATGCTGAGTTAGCGCATTCGGGGTTCTCCGCCAGCATCGCTTTTTGTTGTTGAATAAAATCTTCCGCGTTTTGGGGTTCTTTCATCATAAAGCCTCAAATAACGGGGAATACCGGAATGTTGGAGTATCGGTTTTCCCATTACTCCGGTACTCCATCCCGCCACTACTCCATGTAAATAAATAGAGGTCGCCATCCGGGCTGGACAGCGACCTCTTCATGTTTCAGTAACTGGCCCCGAGCGTACGCGGATCTTAATGATCCTCGGTCTGCCCACGCCCTTTCAGGCCATACATCGTGGTGCTCCCAGTGGAGAAGTAAATCAATTGTTCCGAATTCACCAACTCCGTGGCCGCCTTCTTAATGTCCCTTGTTTTCGCATCAGGAAATTTCTCCTTGACGGCCCTCTCCAACTCATTGAAATAGAACTTGGTCTTCTTGCTCGATTCAGCAAACTCAACAATCGCTTTCTTTATGTCTTCCATGACCTCACTCCTTTATTTCTGAGACTACGGTCGACGATTAACGAATCCCTCCCACGGCCTTCGACACCGCCCAGGATGCCTCACTATACTTGAACTGGGTGGAAGTTCTGTAGGTGTCATAGGAGAGGCGATAGTCGTCGATCAAGTGGTCGCTAAAGGGGAGACCGGTTTTTTCGAAAAATCTCTCCCATCCAATCCTTTCTGCCCAGTCGCCGATGCGCTCGTATTTCATGGCGTCTTTCGCGTAGGCTTCAATGATCTGCCTGACCGCCTGGCAGACTTCAGGAAAGCGCGGGAAATTGTTGGGCATGCCGGGCACGACCACTTTCGAAAACTTGGGTGGATGAATACGGTTCGAAACCTTTCCCCCTGCCATAATCGTCACGCAGTCGCCTTCTTTATCGGACAAAGGCAGAGCCATGCACATGGTGTAGCAGTTTCCGCAGAACATGCATCGTTCTTCCTTGATCTTCACAGATTTCTTTCCTTCCTCTGTTTTAGCGGGAGAAATGGCTGCGGTTGGGCAAGCGGCAATGACGAGAGGGATCTCACACGACGATTCGAGGACTTCACTGTCAACGATCGGCGGCTTGCGATGATAGCCCAAAAGAGCAATGTCAGAGCAATGGACCGCACCGCACATGTTCAGGCAGCAGGCCATCGACACTCTCACCTGGGCTGGAAGGGTCATGCTCTGAAAATAATCAAAAAGTTCATCCATGACGGCCTTCACCATGGCGGAAGCGTCCGTGGCCGGGGTGTGGCAATGGAGGTATCCCTGGGTGTGAACGATGTTGGTGACGCCTGCGCCAGTTCCCCCGATAGGGAACTTGAAGCTTCCCGAAACATGCTTTCTGCTGGCCAGGTCTTTCTTCAGAGCCTTCACCTTTTCCAGACTTTCCACCATGAATTCGATGTTGTTTCTAGTGGTAAAACGAACAAAACCACCACAGTGTTTATCGGCAATGTCGCAGATTTCTCTCACATTTTCAGCCGTCATGAAGCGGCAGCCACCCACCCGGACGGTAAATACTTTATCTCCGGTCTCGGAAACGTGGACCAGTACGCCAGGCTCAAGAATCTCATGATAGAGCCATTTCCCATAGTTCTTCTGGATTATGGGAGGGAAGTACTGCCAAAAATGCCTCGGCCCGAGGTCCGTAATCCTGTTTTGCATCGGTTTTTCAGGGTTATATCGTCCCAGTCTTTCTTTTGATAATGCCATGATTCTGTTCCTCCTCTCTCGAACTATCTCTTGTGTCTGGCGCGATAATCTTTGATTTCTCTCTTCCAGCCGCCGGGAACATCTTCCTCTTTCCAGAAGATGTAGGGGTTGGACCGAGGCTCTTTCACCATCTGCGGCATCGCAGGTATCTTCAAGGTTTCCAGTAGCTTCGAGATTCCTTGTCTCTGAATGAGCTCGCCCAAACGCTCGCGGTTCTTGCCTTCCTCCATCCACCACTCCCAGAGAGGCGCAATCACATTGTCCTTGACGTTTTCATAAGGAGGTTCAACCTTCATGAAAGGAATGGTCAGCAGGGACATCTGTGCGCCTTCCAGAATAGGGGCCTTAGCTCCCAGGAGAATGGACACGCCTGTGTCCTTGCCCGGCCGCAAAGCCTGGGGCATAACGTTGATGCAATGCATGCACCGCGTACACTCTTTGTCATCGATCATCAGCTTTCCATTTTCCAGCCACATGCACGCGGTCGGGCAGAGGTCGAGCACTTCTTTCTGGATGTCGAACTTGCCCCAATCCTTACCAGCATGGGCACCAGCGTTCGGTTTGATTTCGCCACCCATGTACGCCTTGACCACCTTCTGATCGATGCGGATTTCGTCTCTCCAGGTTCCGATAAAAGACATGTCCGCCCGAGCTATAGAGGCGACGCAGCAGTTGGGACAGCCGTCAAATTTGAACTTAAACTTGTAGGGGAATTGAGGCCTGTGCAACTCATCCTGGAAGGTATTGGTCAGATCGTAGCACATATCCTGAGTGTCGTAGCAGGCCCACTCGCACCTTGCCTTGCCGATACAGCAGGAAGGGGTTCGCAGGTTGGATCCGGACCCGCCGAGATCCTGCTGTAGCACGTGACCCAGCTCAAAGAAGACGGGCTCCAGCTGCTCTGTGAATGTTCCCAGGAAAATGATATCTCCTGTGGACCCGTGAAAGTTCATCATGCCGCTTCCTCTGTACTCCCACAGATCACAAAGAGTTCTCAGGTAGTCAGTGCTGTAAAATTTACTCGCAGGCTGGTTGACACGTAGAGTATGGAAATGGGCAATGGAAGGGAACTCTGCCTGCAAGTCGGAATACCGTCCGATCACACCACCACCGTAACCGAAGACGCCGACGATACCCCCGTGTTTCCAATGGGTTTCCCCGTCAACGAAAGAGCGCTCCAACTGGCCTAGGAGGTCCTCCGCTACATCTCTTTCAATCATCAGGTTTTCCTGCCCCAGCTTGCGCCTGTGAAGGGCCTCTCTCTTGGCGTCAGCCACGAAGCTGGGCCATGGCCCTTTCTCGAGGTCTTCACACATCGGGATGGGATGTTTGACTTTGAATTTCTTGAGCTCTTCATCGGTGTAATTGTGCAACTCCGCATCGGAGAAAATCCTGAGCTCTTTGTATTTGATTGGTTTTTGCTCTCTTGCTGGTTTGAACTCCATTATCAAAGCCTCCTTCTAGAAAATAAAAGTTTTGCCAAAAAGGAATAAGGAGTGATTCCGAAAAACTCTTAAGTATCTTCACCTCCTCCCTGAACAAATCGGGACTTCTGAATCGCAGAAATCAATTAGGCCGACCCACAGGGTCGTTTGGCCATGGATTACTCTGTCCGCGCACAAGGATTGGTTCCCCAGCAGGCCTCTTTTTCAGCCGCTCATCCGGAGTTCCTGGTAAACGGGGATTGGTTTGGTTGAGAGGAGAAAAAACCACAAAAGACAAACCCTCTTTACCCGAAATAGACGTAGACTATCGCTTATAGTAAGAATCTTTCATTATTGTCAATAAAAAAATCTTGTGCGGGCATGCGGAATTACTCCCAATTCCCCAGAGATTTTCCTATTTTATTGACAATCTCCGGATCAGGATTTATAGGCCAAATAATATCGGCCCGGGGTACACGGTTCAAGCCTTGTGGAAAATGGCTTTCAAAAGAAAGAAGCTTTTCCTTGCGCCGTGTGGTGTCTCCCTTGTACCATTCCAGTTGTGGTCGTTGGCCCATGAGTTCTGAATCATCATTTGGGGAAAACATGCTATTCTCCCACCACCGACTCATTCTCTCTGCTCTCAGAGGCGGCTCAGGAAAAACCATCTTGTCTCTCGGCCTGGCAGCAGCCTGGCGAAACAGGGGATACAAGGTTGCCGCCTTCAAAAAAGGGCCGGATTTCATCGACGCGAGCTGGCTGAGCTATGCGGCTGGTCAACCCTGTCACAATCTTGATCCTTTCCTCATGACACCGCAGCAGATTGTCCAATCATTTCTCATCCACTCTGATGGAGCAGACGTGTCCATAATCGAAGGCAATCGGGGCCTCTTTGATGGTCTCGACCCCGACGGCTGTTGCAGCACAGCGGAACTCGGGAAAATTCTGAGAAGTCCTGTCATCATCATTGTCGATGTGACTATGACGACACGCACAGTGGCGGCCCTGATCATGGGCTGCCAGAGATTCGACCCTGAGTTAGATATCAAAGGCGTGATCTTGAACAGGGTGGCAGGCTCACGTCAGGAGTCGGTGATAAGGAACGCCATTCAGCAGTACTGCGGTCTTCCGGTCATCGGCTCTGTTCCCAAATTGCGGGGGAATCTTTTCCCGGAAAGGCACATGGGCCTTGTCCCCTATCTGGAGAGCGAATATGCCAGCCGGGCGATCGACTGGGTGAGGGGGGTGGTGGAAGAGAACATGGACCTGGAAGCCCTCCGGAAAATGGCCCAAGAGGCGAAGCCGATGAATTGGGGATTGCACCTGAGTCAGGACCGATCTAATTCCCCTGCGAAGGATCACACGCCCCGGATAGGCGTGATCAAAGACAAGGCATTCTGGTTTTACTACCCCGAGAATGTGGAGCAACTCGAACGCTTGGGAGCCACTCTCGTGGAGATCAATTCCATGACAGACAGAGCCCTCCCTGAGTTGGATGCCCTGTACATCGGTGGCGGCTTCCCTGAAACCCAGGCTCAGGCCCTGGCAGATAACGCATCCTTCAAACAATCCATGAAAGACAAAATCGAACAGGGAATGCCTGTGTATGCAGAATGCGGGGGATTGATGTACCTGGGGGAGACCCTCCTTGTTGGTGATAGGACCTATCCCATGGTTGGAGCCTTTCCCATGAGCGTTGTACTTGAAAAAAAGCCCCAGGGACACGGCTATACGGTTCTCGAGGTGACGAGAACCAATCCCTATTATAAGGTCGGTGAAGTTTTGAAAGGTCATGAGTTTCACTACTCCCGAGCCCTGATCAGAGAAGAAGCCAAGGTGACGTCCGTCTTTAAGGTGCTTCGCGGTTGGGGGCTTGATGGCATTGCGGATGGACTGTGCAAGAAAAATCTTCTTGCCACCTATACCCATCTTCATGCAGGAGGCAACTTATTCTGGGCCCCATCCCTGTATAACGCAGCCCTAAGCTCATTCAACAGGAGGAAAACCAATTTTTCGGAGGTTCAAAAAAAGAAGGATTGACACGGAAAACAAATTGAGCTATAAGAAAAATTTGCTAGAAGCCAACTAGGCAAAATGACTGATAAAAGGAGGTTTAGGCTATGCCAACGGTGGAATTCGAAGGACAGACCTTCAACGTAGATGAAGACGGCTTCATCGATGATTTCAGCAACTGGACTAAGAACTGGGTGAAGTACGTGAAGCACGTTGAAGGCATTGAGGAGCTCACCGATGAGCATTGGAAGGTGATCAATGTTCTCCAGGACTATTACAAGAAGAACGGCATCGCTCCCATGGTGAGGATCCTTTCAAAGGTGACAGGGTATAAGCTCAAATATATCTACGAATTGTTCCCCTCGGGCCCGGGCAAGGGAGCTTGCAAGATGGCTGGCCTGCCCAAGCCTACAGGCTGCGTCTAAGTTTCTTGACTTCTTAGCTCCTCGGAGGGCACAGGGGGAAGAAAGCCTTCCTGTGCCCTTTCCTTATTTGTGGTCTTTCCCTGTTGCGGCGTCCCTGAAATATACGGATTTATGACTCAGGACACCAGATCCTGATATAATTCGGGTCTCCTTTGAGGGAGAAAGTATTTCATCCTGTGGGACCTCACGTCTTCGATTTCACTCGCCTTCATATCCACCAAGATCATTTTATCCTCGGTGCCGCAGTATCTTTCCATGACCCTCCCTGAGGGATTCAGGGCCAGGATGACGCCGGGGAACGAGAGACCTTCTCTCCCTTTTCCCACCTGATTGCAAGCGACCAGATAAAGGCTGTTGTCAAAAGCCCTGCTCGGAAGATGTCTCGCCCAGCTCTCCATCTTTTCTTCAGGCTTTCCCCAGGGCGAAGCGTGGGGCATAAAAATCGCTTCTGCGCCCTTCAGGGCCATGAGCGAGCTGATTTCAGGGAAATGGGATTCGTAGCAGAGCTGTATGCCTAAGGTAAGATAAGAACACTGATAAACGGTGATTTCTTCACCCCTTCGGTAGGCCTTCTGTTCGGGAGGTGAGAGGTGGGTCTTCCTGTATCTGCCCAGGAGCCCCTCCGGGCCAGCCAAAATCTGCGTAATATAGGGCTTACCCCCGTCTTCCATGGCCTCGATGATGCCCGCCATGACGATGAGTCCGCTGGACCCGGCCATTTCCAAGATCTGCTGAGAGGCTTCTTCGAAAAGGGCCGGGGGGCAGACTGCTTCAGGTTTTTCTAGGACATAACCTGTAACGGAGAGTTCCGGGAAGCAGATGATCCCAGCTTCCCGGTCTGATGCCTGAAACATGAAAGATCGAATCGTCTCCAGATTTTTATCGATCTCACCGGGTAAGGAGTTCATGCACACTGCAGCGACCCTGACATCGTTCATAGACCGATGACCTCAAACTGATCTGACAAAATGGAACTCCGGGAGAGCAGCCCAAGAGCGATCCCATAGCGAGGATTATCACCTTTCTTCGATGTACCTGGCTACGAGATCGCCCACCTCTTTGGTGCCGTAACCCATCTTTCCCGCTTCCAAGCTCTTGAGATGGTTCTTCAAGACAGCCTTCATGGCATCGAGGAGAAGCTTCGCGCCCCCCTCCTCACCAAGGTAATCGATCATCATGTGTGCGGCAGCAATGGCTGCCATGGGGTTGATCTTGTTTTGACCTTTGTACTTCGGAGCTGAACCTCCCATGGGTTCAAACATGGATGCCTTGCCCGGATGGATGTTACCTCCTGCCGCAATTCCCAGGCCTCCCTGGATAATGGCCCCAATGTCCGTAATGATGTCGCCGAACAGGTTGTTCGTGACGATGACATCGAAATTTTCCGGGTTCTTGATCATCCACATGCAGAGGGCATCCACGTGCATGTAGTTTGTCTCAATGTCGGGATAATTCTGGTGGACCTCCTCAAACACCCTGTTCCACAAGTCAGCTTCATAGAGGAGGACGTTGCTCTTGCCGCAGAGGGTGAGGCACCTTTTCTTATTTCTCCTCCTGCAAACCTCGAAGGCATAGCGGACGCAGCGCTCCACCCCTTTCCTGGTGTTCACGGACTCTTGTACAGCGACCTCATCAGAAGTCCCCTTTTTGAAGAGACCACCCCCGCCAGCATAGAGCCCCTCGGTGTTCTCCCTGACAACCACAAAATCAATGTCCTCCGGCCCCTTGTTCCTGAGAGGGCTTTCCACGCCGGGGTAGAGAGCAACAGGTCTCAGGTTGATATAGAGATCCAGATCGAAGCGCATCTTTAAAAGAATTTCTCTTTCCAGAATTCCCGGTTTGACGTCCGGGTGCCCGATGGCTCCCAGGTATATGGCATCCATGCCCTTTAGCTCATCCAGCATGGCGT
>JAHECH010000157.1:6304-8199 GCA_024641835.1 Deltaproteobacteria bacterium | reverse complement strand
GCCCCGAGCGCAGGCGAGGGGAACGGCGGAGGGGGCAAGTTTCCCTCGCAGATAAGTCGTAGAAAAGACTAACCCGCCTCAGGCGGGCCAGCCCGGGAGCCTCGGAACGCAAGAAATGGCCCCATCCCTTTCCGGGTGTAGTGGCCCCATGCAAACACCTACCCTGAGCCTTGTACCCTCCTAAGAGGTGGGTCGTCCGACCATTCCAGCCTTGACAGGGGAACTATGCTTTCCTATACTCCGTCTCCATCAGCTTCATCACAAGGCTCCTATATTCTTCATAGCAGGATATTGGGCTGCCGCTCAGCGTTCCATCTCCTGCGATTAGGCTTTTTTATCCCCTGCTCAATGACCTCTCGTGGATGGTGAATCATGAAAGTGCTCGTCTATGGTTCTGGTGGTAGAGATCACTGTCTTGCCGACACCTATGCGGACAGCCAGCACGTAGATAAAGTCTATTTTGCGCCTGGAAATCCCGGCGTATTGTCCACTCCCAAAGGCCAGAGAGGACTGATCGAACTGGCCAAAGTGAGCGATTTTACCCAGCTTGCTGATTTCTGTATTGAAAAAGGAGTGGACCTTGTGGACGTGGGTTCTGAGAATCCTCTCGAACAAGGACTGATTGATGTTTTGAATCAGCGGGGAATACGGACCTTGGGCCCCAATAGAGAATTCGTTCGCCTGGAGAGCGATCGGGCCTTCACAGATGATCTTCTGAGAAAAATAGGCGTGCCCAAGCCGGAGTACATGGTTTTTGATGAACCGTTGAAAGCCAAGGAGTATGTTCGGAATATCGGCTATCAAGTGGTTGTCAAAGCGAATGGTCTTGCCGCAGGAAAAGGGGCGATCGTGTGCGACGATGTCCCGGAGGCTGAGGCAGCCGTCGAAAAGATCATGGTGGAAAAAATATTCGGAGATTCCGGGAGCAGGGTGGTCGTTGAAGAGAGAAAATATGGAACAGAGATCTCCTTTTTTGTTTATCTGGACGGGAAGCACGCAATGCCTCTCAAGATGTTTGCTCAGGACTACAAACCCGCCTTTGATCCGGAAGACACGGAATCCATCGAGCAATTCGGAGGGAACCTGAATACCGGAGGGACGGGCTGTTATTGCCCTCATAGGCTCGTGAGTCCTTGGCTTGTCAACCGCATCATCAAGGAAATTGTCAACCCCACGGTGAACGCGGTTTACAATCAGCTCGGCTGGGCATACAAAGGAGTCCTCTATTTTGGCCTGAACCTGGATCCCTATGACCATTTGGACGTTTTTGAAATCAACGTAAGGCATGGAGACCCTGAATGGGAAGTGCTTGCGCGAAAATTGAGTACAGATCTTTTTGAAATCGGCATGGCGGTCTGGGATGGAACCCTGGACATGATCAAGCAGGTGTGGAACCAGCAATATTATGTCGATGTCATTGCCATGGAAGGTAGGTCCAAGGCAGCTCGCGGCTGGAATAAGGGCTACCCTGGCAGATACGGCAAAGGGCACAGGATCGTTGGGCTTGACGAAATCGGCAAAGGCATCGCCATTTACTTCGCAGGTGTAAATGAAGACCAGGGCAAAGGCTTGGTGACCTTTGGCGGTAGGGTTCTCCATGTCGTGGCTGGGGATCCGACGCTGGAAGGCGCCCGGGAGAAGGCCTACAAGAACATCAGGAAAATCGCCTTTCTCGACCACTATAACGATGACGTGAACTGCATGCGCTTCAGGGAGACCATCGGGCTATAAGAAGCTGGTTGCCTTGAATCATAAATCCGTTGCCAAACTGAGCTGAGCCAGAGGGCTCCAGGGGGTGTTCTTCCAGGCCGCAATCAAATTCGTCCAGAGCCATTTGAACGGCACCTTTCGCCTCATAGTCTCCCCGGGCAGCCCCGCTGTGAATATCGAGGACA
>JAHECH010000157.1:0-6294 GCA_024641835.1 Deltaproteobacteria bacterium | reverse complement strand
ATTTAACTCTCCGACCAGCATGCTCTTCTGTGCCTACCCAGCGATGACTATTAAGATTATGGGGGCGTTCAAAACGCATCTGAGGCGATATTGCGGTCCTGAGAGAACACCCCCCGGAACCCTCTGGCTGGGTTGACTTATTCACCTGTTTTATGACTGAGGACATGGAACTATTTACCTCACGGGCTTGTTGAAATAACCGAGTTCCAGGTCTGGAAATTCCAGCCTTAAAAGGCCGGCCATGGTCTTCATCCCCAATGCTCGTGACTTTGACGCAGGCATCCTTTCCACATAAAGCTGCGGATCAATACAGAGGTTCTTCAGATGGAGAAAATGAAGGCCTGTGCTCCGGATGAGCTTTGTCAGAGCCTCTAGCTCCTCCTCTTGATCTGTAATGCCAGGGAAAACGAGGTAGTTGACCATGGTGTACAGGCCAAGCTCTTGTGAGACGGCAATGGAGCTGATCACGTCTTCGAAGTCATAGCCCTTTGGCCGATAATAGGCTTCGTAGAACTCCCTCCTTGCGCTGTTCATGCTGATCCTTATGGAATCCAGCCCGCTCTTGGCAATGAGGCGAACCTTTTCCGGCGAGCTTCCATTCGTATTCAGATTGATGGTTCCTTTGTCAGTCTGCTTCCTGATCTCCTTGATGCTCTCCGCAATAAGCCGGTATTCTGTCAGAGGCTCACCTTCGCAACCCTGACCAAAGCTCACGACAGGCTCCGGCGCTTGATTCAGGTGTGCCACTGCGATGGAAACGATCTCCCCTCTGCTGGGCTTGAATGAGATTCTCTCGTGGGAGGCCTTACACAGAGGATCCTTCTGAAGGGAGAGGCATCCCAGGCAATGGGAATTGCATCTCCTGCTCACAGGCAAGGGCGCTTCCCACCTGCGGAGAAAGAGGTTCTTGGCTGCAAAACAGTGATTATTGGTCGCGCATCCGATGAGATGGTTCAGAAGGGGGCCGTCTGCGCTTTTTTTGCAGTACCTCTTTATGGCTGGAATGAGCTTTCGGTCATCGTAATTGCGAGGGTCCCATTTGGGATTATATTCCACCCTGAAGGCCGCGATCCAGTACTGGTCATCCTTGAAACCAACAGCCGTGTATCCCCACATGGGGAGCGTATAGGTTTTTGATCCGTAGTCTGCCGCGGGCAGGTGGGTTCGCACAAGACCGGCTTCTGGGAAGGCAGCCACGGCAAAGCACTTTGCCAGGACCCCGTCCATTTCCACTTCCGGCACAACCGCGTACTCCCCTGTGGAAGGGTCCAACCCGATGGGCGGGCAATCAGGGATGAAGAACAGCTTGCTGTATTCCGGCATTGGTATAAAATCATCCGCAGAAAGAGACCGTGGGGTATTCCCCGAAAACCCCGTCATTTTGTAATAGGGATGGTCATACACCCGGCCTTCGGAATCCGCATAGAGCATATTCGGTAGGTTCTTTGTATATTGCTCCTTCTTCATCTCCAGTCCACTGCATACACCTTAGGGCTCTATTAGCATTCACCCATCTTATAAGTCAAATCTCGACGGGCTGTTACCCAAATCACCTTCAATCCATCCCAAATCCACCGCCTAATTCTCGGACTCTTCGCGGGACGCGGGTTTCGAGCAATTCCTGATCACCAGCAAGGCGTCAGATGCAAGGCGCCGAGGAGCGACGACCGAGGCGTATCGAGATATACGCCGCAAGGAGGAGCGAGCGAAGGCAACGCCGCAGATGATGCCTTGATGGTGAATCAGGGTCCATCCTCTCCCCTTTACCGCTACCCCTCTATGGTGTATAAGGGAAATAAGTATGCCTGGAATGGGTTCTTGGTGTGCTATCGTGTCCCGGAAGTTCGTCTAAATAATAATTTTCCGGAGCCTACCCCCTGTCGGGAGGTGGTGTCTCAGAAGACTTTGGGATATTTCCGGGATACGACCGCAATACAATAAACGTATATTCGCAGACCGGTTGAGTGCAATGGTTCCCTCCCAGCAGAATATAGCAGCAAGAGGCAAGCAATTCAGGCTTGTCAAGTTCTTTGCCTGGGCGAGCTTTATTGTCCTGGTGATTTTCAGCTTTCCTTTTTCGCTGGTCATATCACAGCAGGCAAAAGAGACTCTTTTGAGGAGCTATGAGAACTCCGCGATCACCGTTGGTGAAAACCTGAACCATCAGATCTTTCAAAATTTCGTCGTCCCAGTCATCCAGAATTTCGGCAGCATCAAATTGAGTGACGAAGAACAATACCGCCTCATGGATCGCGTGGTTCGAAACACGATTCATGGCTTCAACGTGGAGCTCGTCAATGTCTATGCCATAGGTCAAGGGGTGATCGCATACAGTACCGACCCCAAACTCATAGGCCGTAAGGCGCAGCAGACAGAGGGATATCTCAAAGCGATCAAAGGAGAGCGATCCTCGGGGCTTGTTTCTCAAAGATCTGAACTATGGGGTCTCGGCATTGAGCCGATCGGAGGAGACAGAAAGCTGAGAACCTATATCCCCCTCAGAGGTTCGAACCCTTACTTAGGTTCGGAGACTTATGTGGCAGGTGTTTTTGAATTAACCCAGGATCTCACGTGGGAATATGACTCCATCATCAAGTTCCAGTACTTGATCTTCGGCCTCTCGATCTTGATCATGGGACTTATTTTTGTCGCCCTTTTGCTCGTGGTTCATAAGGCTGAGGGAATCATTGAGCAGAGAGCAAAGGAGCAAAGGGATCTTCAGGAGCAGTTGCATCAGGCTGAAAGGCTCGCCGCTCTGGGAGAAATGGTGGCGGCAGTCTCTCATGAGATCAAGAATCCTCTGGGCATCATCCGCAGCACTGCGGAGTTGTTGGCCGGTATGCCTGGAGCAGACGACACCCAGCGAAAGCTGTCTACCGTCATCACAGAAGAATCCACCCGGCTGAACAGGATCGTTACGGAGTTCCTGGACTTCGCCAGGCCGCAAGTGCCCAGGTCGCGGGAATGCGATCTGAGAGAGATCATCGAGAAAAACCTTTATTTCCTCAAGCCAGAACTGCAAAAAAAGGGGATTACCGTGAAAGACAACCTGAATGGGAGATCCCTCACCCTTCTGGCGGACCACGAGCTCCTGTACAGAGCATTTTTAAATATCTTCATCAATTCTATCCAATCCATAGGGGACGGCGGCAAAATTGATATTTCAGTGGAGCAACTGAGAGATCAGTATCGCATCGAGATCCAGGACAATGGGTGCGGCATCAGCAGAGAAAACCTGAAAAAAATATTCAACCCCTTCTTCACCACAAAAGAAAAGGGGAGCGGACTCGGGCTCCCTATCGTGAGAAAGATCATTGAAGGCCATCAGGGTTCTATTACCATAGAAAGTGAAGAAGGCGGGGGGACCAAAGTGATGGTGTTGTTGCCAAGGCCCGCCTAGCTTCTGACCCAAGGGGGATCCTTAGTCTTATGGAAACCATCCTGATTGTAGATGATGAAAAGAACTACCTCGTGGTGCTTGAGGCCCTACTGAGCCCCGAGGGATATGAGATTATGACGGCAGACAATGCAAGAGCTGCCTTGCGCCTCATCGAGGAGTCGGACTTGGATCTCGTCCTCACAGATATGAAGATGCCGGGGATGAACGGGATGGAACTCCTGGAGCAATTCAAGAGGATAAGACCTGAGGTTCCTGTCATCATGATGACCGCCTATGGAACCATAGAGATGGCAGTCGAGGCCATGAAGAAGCACGCCTACGATTATATTACCAAGCCATTTCAAAACGAAGAATTGAAGGTGACCATCAGGAAGGCCCTCGACAACTATCGCCTTGTCAAAGAGAACCGGCGCCTGAGTGAGGCCCTCTCTGAACGGTACAGGTTCAGTAACATCATTGGCAGGAGCAAGCCAATGCTCGAAATTTATGACCTGATCAGAAAGGTGGCCCACTCCAAAGCATCTGTCATGATCACCGGTCCGTCTGGGACCGGAAAGGAACTCATCGCCAAAGCGATCCATTATGAGAGCCCTAGAAAAGACCGTCCCTTCATATCCGTCAGTTGCGGAGCCCTCACGGAGACCCTCCTGGAAAGCGAACTCTTCGGCCACGAAAAGGGAGCTTTCACCGGAGCAGTAGCCCTGAAGAAGGGCCGGTTTGAACTGGCTGACGGAGGGACTCTTTTCCTTGATGAGGTAGGTGAGATGCCGCCGCCTCTCCAGGTCAAACTTCTCAGGGTGCTTCAGGAAATGGAATTTGAGAGGGTGGGCGGCACAAAAACGCTGAAAGTCGATGTGCGCGTCCTCTCTGCTTCCAATCGCAATTTGAGGGAGATCGTGGCCAACGGTCTCTTCAGGGAGGATCTCTTTTACCGGCTCAACGTGATTCACATCGAGGTCCCCTCTCTCGCTGAAAGACCAGAAGATATCCGGCTTCTGGTCAACCACTTCATCGAAAAATACCGAAATGATCTGGGAAAGCAAACGATCGAGCTGAGCCCAGAGGTCTGGAAAGCCCTTTATACATATCCATGGCCGGGGAATGTGCGTGAGCTGGAGAACGTCATTGAAAGAGCTGTCGTTCTTAATTCAGGAAGTGCCATTGAGCTCAGGGATCTGCCTTCTGAGTTCTCAGAAAGGCATGAAGAGCTGGATGTCGATCGGTTCATTCCCTCTGATGCCTTACTCCAGGAGACCCTGGAGAAGATAGAGGAGAAGCTTATTCGCAGGGCTTTGAAGCTCAGCGACAACGTTCAGTCCCATGCAGCGGATAAACTCGGGATTACAAAAAGCCTCATTCAGCACAAGATCAAGAAGTACAACATCCCCTTGTGATGGTCCAAAAACTTGTACTTAAATTATGTTGAGGTTTTAAATAGTTAGCCTGCAGCCGGAGTTCTTTAGGGATTTTCGGTACAAAAATTTGTACTTTACTGACGAACAAGAATGTCTAAGAGAGCGGGAAGATCACGGGAATGTTTATTGATACCAAGCACATAAACAGCTGTCGGGGTAGCCCGTCACCTTTGGCAAGCATCTTGCTTAAGATACGGACAGATTGTTCGCATACTCTTTCCTCTTGAAGAAAAAGCCAGCCTACCACCCTTGGGCTGGTTTTTTCGTCTCGCAGGGGCTTTTTTAGCAACCTCCTAGTAGCCCAGCCGCCTCAATGCCCGAGGGTCTTTGCTCCAATTCTTCTCCACCCGCACCGTAAGATCCAGGAACACTTTAGTACCGAAGAATTTCTCCATCTCTTCTCTGGATGTACGGCCTATAGCCTTCACCATTTCCCCTCTCCCTCCTATCATGATCCCTTTTTGGGATTCCGATTCCACATGAATCCGGGCGATGATGGAGACCAGGTTTTTTTCAAGGCTTTCCTCCACGAGTTCCACAGTCACAGCACAAGAATAAGGTAGCTCCTGCCTCGTAAGGGCGTAGATCTTCTCGCGGATGATTTCCGAAATCCAGAAGGACTCTGTTTGATCTGTCTTCATGTCAGGAGGAAATAAAGCAGGGCCTGGTTTTAGCATGGATTTGAGCTGTTCCAGGAGCCTTTCAAGACGGTCACCCGTCAGAGCGGATATGGGAACGATCGCTTCAAAAGGATATCGCTGCCTGTAGGTATCGATGATGGGTAACAGTTGCTCTTTGGGTCCTTTGTCAATTTTGTTGATCACGAGGACCGAGGGTTTTTGTGCTCTTCTCAGATTGCTCAGGATGATGCCAATACCCGGCTCTTCAGCTCGGGGCATTTCGATCACGACCGCAAGAATGTCCACCTCTTTGAAGGCTGCCTGGGCGGAGGCGACCATGCTCCTGTGGAGTGCTGTTTGAGTCTTATGGATGCCAGGCGTGTCCACGAAGACCATCTGGTATCCGTCGCCATGATACACGCCCATGATACGATTCCGCGTGGTCTGCGGCTTTGGGGACACAATGGCCAGCTTGGTGCCTGTGAGACGGTTGAGCAACGTTGATTTCCCAGCGTTGGGGGGACCGACGATGGCGATGAAGCCAGAGAGAAACGTCATAACCTTTCAACTCTCAGGTGGCCCAGGGGAACGGAGAGGTCGGGACATACCTCCACCACATCTGCTCCTGTCAACTTCTTGATGCGCCGGAGCCCGGCGTCCTTGTAGCCCTTCACAAGAGGAACCTCTGTTGGTGAGACCTGCAGGCGGATCTTTGTGATCTCCCCGTTCTTTGAAAGAGAGGATTGGATCTTCTCAAAGTGGATTTCTGAGCGAACCAAATGGCCGAAAGCTTCATGCCATGGCCCTGCAATGATCTGTCCTTTCTCCAGGAGGGAAGGAGAGGACATGAGCCCCATCC
>JAHECH010000156.1 GCA_024641835.1 Deltaproteobacteria bacterium | reverse complement strand
CGTACGGGGCTTCGAGTTACTTGAGGTTGCAAAGGGAAGGGGCATCCCCGCCCTCATGCTGACGGCGCATGGTTTGTCTGAAGAAAACCTCAGGAAATCGGCTGCCAATGGTGCCTCCTATTACGCTCCCAAAGAGAAAATGTCCAATATCACCACCTTCGTGGCCGACGTACTCGAGGCCCTTGACAAGAAAAAGAGCCCATGGATCAAGTGGTTTGAAAGGTTAGGAAGCTTTTACGACAAGAGGTTTGGCGGTAAGAACTGGAGAGAGAAGGAAAAGGGCTTCTGGGAAAAAAGAGTCAAGGCGATCGACTAGAATGCTTCTTTTCGGCCTGAGGTGTAGGAGGGACCTCCAGGTCCCGAAATGATCGCAACCGGGAAGTGGCTCCTACAGAATACGTGAGGGCAGGCGACCGGCCTGCCTATTCGATCCTACATACTGAAGCTTAGAGCGGGACATTTCCGTGTCTTCTTTCCGGTATCGATGTTTTCTTGTTCTGAAGCATCATCAGGGCTTTGATCAGTTTTGGCCTGGTATCCTCGGGAAAGATCACCTCATCGATGTATCCAACCTCTGCCGCTCTGAAGGGGCTTGCGAAATTGTCCCTGTACTCTTCGATGAGCTTCTCCCTGACCGCATTAGGATCTTTCGCGTCTGAAATTTCTTTTCTGAAGATGATGTTCGCTGCTCCTTCAGGACCCATCACGGCGATCTCCGCAGTTGGATAAGCATAGTTCGCATCCGCTGCCAGGTGCTTGCTGGACATGGCGATGTAAGCTCCGCCGTAGGCTTTTCTCGTGACCACGGTGATCTTGGGAACCGTCGCCTCTGAATAGGCGAACAGGATCTTGGCACCGTGCTTGATGATACCCCCATACTCCTGATTCACCCCCGGCAAATAACCCGGAACATCCACGAAGGTGACCAGAGGGATATTGAAGGCATCGCACATCCTCACGAACCGCGCGCACTTCACAGAGGCATTGATATCCAGGCAACCTGCCAGGAATTTGGGCTGATTTGCGATGATGCCGACCGAGTGTCCGTTCAGTCTTGCAAACCCCACGACCATGTTCGTCGCAAAATGTCTCTGAACCTCCAGGAAGGTGTTGCTGTCCATAACCTTGCGGATGATGTCTCTCATGTCATAGGGGAGTTTGGGATTCGTAGGAACCACCTTGTTGAGACTCTCGTCTTTTCGATCAATATCGTCAGTGCATGGCACCACCGGCGCCTTCTCCCGGTAGCTCTGGGGGAAGAAACTGAGGATCTCTTTCACCCTGTCCAGAGCATCCTGGTCTGTCTCTTCAGCAAAATGGGCCACCCCGCTTTTGGTGTTATGGGTCATGGCGCCTCCGAGCTCCTCTGGCGTCACTTCCTCTGATGTGACTGCTTTGATCACCTGGGGTCCTGTAATGAACATGTTGCTCGTCCTTTTCACCATGATCACGAGGTCGGTGAGGGCCGGAGAATAGACCGCCCCGCCCGCGCATGGACCCATGATCACGGATATCTGAGGGACCACGCCCGAAGACCAGACGTTCCTTTTGAAAATCTCGCCATAGCCCCCAAGGCTCATGACGCCTTCCTGAATCCTTGCGCCCCCTGAATCATTCATTCCGACCATGGGCGCTCCGTTCTGGAGTGCCAGATCCATGACTTTGCAGATCTTCTGCCCAACGGTCTCGCTTAAAGACCCGCCGAGCACCGTAAAGTCCTGGGAAAAGAGAAAGACCCTTCTTCCATTGATGGTGCCGTATCCGGTGACCACGCCGTCGCCGGGAATTCTATTTTTTCCCATGCCAAAATCATGGCATCGGTGAACGACGAACTTATCGATCTCCTGAAAACTGCCCTTATCAAGGAGATAGTCGATTCTCTCCCTGGCAGTCATCTTTCCTTTTTCATGCTGTTCCCTGACGCGTTTCTCACCACCACCCAACTCCGCCTCAAAAATTCTCTTCTTGAGAACCTCGATTTTCGTTTCTATGTCCATCAGCCTACCTCCCTTGAGTGATGCTAGATCATATGAAACGGGCTGCTCCCGGGTGTGAATGCACAGCCGGTGAGAAAATACTTTAACAAAGGAGGAGCAGCCCATGAAGAAGATAGCTTATGTTGGCACCGATTACCACCTAAATTCCCTTTCCATTGCGGTGATGCTCGAAGGCAAAAAGAAGCTTCGGTCCTTGAAAGGGATACAGTCCCTGACGGCGATGTTGCTCATCGCGGAGATCACTGATTTTCGCCGACCTGACTTCCCCCCATAAAATGCAGTATCCAGCGTATTGAACCAAGTTAGGTAAGTCGATTAGGTTTTTGAAAACCTTTCAAAACTGTAATGTTCCGGAAAGGTCTCTGTAAGGTTCCTCTTGTATGATGGTGTTACAGTTCGTTGGTACCCACTGGCTAAGGTGGGACTTCTGGCAACATCTCGAAAATACCTAACTCAAGGAAAGGAGGAAACCGTATGAACACCGTCATTCACAGAGATTCCGGTAGACTCACAGCGCATGCTGAGAGGATCAAACACGGCCTCGAGAGGCTGGAACAGGATTGCTCAGCGTGGGCTAGAAAGCGAGAGGAAAAAGACTTGGTGGATCTCATGGAAGATCTCAAAGGGGTAGAGATGGATGTGAGTCTCATGTTGACGGATTGCATCTCCGCAGGCTGCCAGTGTGGGGAAGAGGCACCGAAGGTGGTCTTTCATGATCTTCGTGAGATCTTTGGTTGTCTCGACACCCTCTTCAACGGCCTCAAGAAGGCTCGCCTGCAATTGGACAAGGCTTATATCCATTCCGCGATCCTGGATCATCTCGAAATCGACTACGGCCGATTCAGCAAAATCATAGGAAAGGTTCAGAGGCATCTCAATGCGCAACAGAGCCAGACAGCTGTTCCGTTGGAGGGAGTTCCAGTTCATCTCGCTCAGGAGCATGCAGCCACACTTTGATTGAAGGTCAGAAAAACGAGATCTTTATCGCCGGTCACAGAGCAAGTAGGGTTTGACCTGGGAGATGATAGAGGCAAAGGCAACTGAGGGAATTCAGACAGAAGAGACCAACCATCGTGACATGGTGAAAGTCACCGGAAAGGAGGTCCGTGATGGGGCAGGTGATGAATGAGAAGAAGACGAAGGTGTATACAAACGCAGGGCAAGGAACAAGGGAGCGGATCCTGGTGGTTGAGGATAATAAAAACGTTCAGAATGTCCTCTCCAGGATCCTTTCTTCCATGGGATTTGAGGTGGCTCTTGCCGACAATGGGCTTGAAGCTCTCGCTGCCTTTATCGACGGTTCTTTTGATTTAGTTTTAACCGACCTTCAGATGCCCATGATGGACGGTTCGAGCTTGGCCCGTTTCATCAAAGAAAGGTCGCCAAACACTCCGATCATACTGCTAACGGGTGCTGACAGGGAGACTGTTTGGAAGAAGGCGAAAAGAGAGTCTATTGATTCGGTCATATTCAAGCCGTTTAAAATAATCGATTTTGAAAAGACGGTTCAAGGAGCGCTGGAGTTAAGAAAAGCGGAACAGGGGATCACGAGGCCGGTGTAGCCCTTTGGCGCTCCTCCGGAATTCTGGAAATGGCGCAGTATCATGCTGAAAGGGGGAGGTTGTATGCAATTCAAAAAGATCTTCATGCTGATAGCTTTATGCATGGGTATTGGATTATTCGGCTGTGCTAGAGAGAAAAAGGCGGAGGCGCCCAAGCAGGAGAGAGTCACAAAGAATTTGGCTCCACCGAAGGCTGAGGTGAAGGGACAGAATTTTCTTGTAGACCTCAGCGACCTTCAACTTGTCATGTGGGAAGACATGACTTCTAAGAAGATCGTCGAAACCCCGAGCCTCCAGGGTCACATCAAAATAACCAATAAGTCGCAAGACGTGCTGGATATCCAGGCGGTCAGCATTGAATACCTAGATGAAGCTGGGAAGCCAATCGATTTTGAATCCGGGGAGAAAATAGCCAAGGCTAATTTGTACGTGAGCGCTATTAAGCCCGGGGAATCGACCGAAGGGTCTTTGGATGTCACAATCCCAAGGAAGGCTGTCGAGGGAAAGGCTCTAGGGCAGGTGGAAATCAACCTGGTCTACATCCCGTCCCCTCTTAATCGAGAGACTCTTACTGTGCCCGAAAAGATCGGCTAGTCCCTATGGACTTGCCGCTATCGGATAACAAGATTTTGGGTACCGGCTTTTTTATCGGGGTGGAGGCTGGAGATTCCTCTCAATCCGGTTCGAGGGAAATACCTCTGCCCCCCGGAAACTAACGGAGGAAGATAAGCTATGGACAAGGAACGCAACCCTTTACGGAGAAAAGGAAACAGGAATGTCTTTTGCGCTTTATACGGTGAATGTCTGGATGATGCGATCAAAGGATCATGGCAGGACTGGGATTGCGACGAGTGTCAGCACAAATTAAATCACCAGAACCAACCGGACGTTTTGCTTACGGTAACAGCCTCGATCGAATACTAGGAGCCCGGCACAGGCTGGCGGACATCGTCGATACTCAGGCAGCGAGCTACAGGGTATTCTGGCGAAGGCGAATAAAGGCGTCCAACGCCTTCGCCATGTTTGCCTCGGCCGGATGGGCCCCCACAACGGCTGCTACCAGGAGAATCCACGTAATGGGCTCAACTAAAGGCGAATTCAAGATCACGTACCTAACTTCCCCCCATAAAATACACTATCCACTATATTGAACCAAGTGAATCAAATCGATTACGTCTTAAGAAATTTCCATATCATTCGGGTGAAGGTACGGAAGGAGATATGAAATGATCAAAATAGACACACCAACTCGCTATGCTCCCGGGGCACCAGGCGCTAATCCGCACTGGACTTCCAGCGATAAAAGTGGTGTCGGTACTGCGCTGAATCGTGGAAGTAGAGTGTGGTTCACCTTGAAGGATGGTGTTTTGAACGAAATCTACTACCCCCGTGTTGATCAAGCCTGCACCAAAGACATGGGATTGATCGTCACAGACGGAAGAGATTTCTTCTCTGAAGAGAAACGGCATACATCGCATAAGCTGGCCTTTTTGGATAAGGGCGTACCCGGCTTCCGATTGGTCAACACCTGCGAAAAGGGTCGGTATAGAATCACTAAAGAAATCATAACAGATCCGGCACGGGACGTTCTACTGCAACACATTGAATTTGTACCTCAGGGGGGATCTGCGAACGATTTTCGTCTCTACGTGTTGCTGGCCCCTCATCTGGGCAATAAGGGTAATGCCAACACTGCCTGGGTAGATGATTTTAAGGGCACACCATTTCTGTTTGCTGAAGGACACGGATGTGCCCTCGCCCTTGCGTGCTCAGCTCCGTGGTTGAATCGTTCTGTCGGCTTCGTGGGGGTTTCGGACGGCTGGCAAGATCTGGTACGCCATCGGAAGATGCGCTGGAATTACACCAGGGCGGAGAAAGGCGTAGTGGCGCTTACGGGAGAAGTGGACCTGCAGGCCACCGGCGGGGCCTTTGTTCTGGCTCTCGGATTTGGCCACCACTTTGAGGAGGCGGGTCACTTTGCCCGGGCAGGTTTGTTGGACGGCTTTAGCAAAGCACGTACAGCATTCATCAGCGAATGGCAGGGCTGGCAGAAAACTTTGCCTCCCCCGGAAGCAGATGAAAAGCAGAGCGACCTATACCATATCAGCAAGGCGTTAATTCGCGTTCATGAGGCTAAATACGTGGCTGGTGGTATGATCGCAAGCCTCTCTATTCCCTGGGGCTTCACCAAGGGTGACGACGACTTGGGCGGGTACCATCTCGTCTGGACCCGCGACCTGGTTGAAATAGGGGGAGCACTGCTCGCCATGGGAGCAAGAGAGGATGCTGGCCGGGTGCTGAGATATCTGCAAGTCACGCAAGAGGACGACGGCCACTGGCCGCAAAACATGTGGATCGATGGGGCCCCTTTCTGGAGCGGTGTTCAGATGGATGAGACCGCTCTACCCATCCTGCTTACCGATATGGCTCGCCGAGAGGGAGTCCTAAACGGCGAAAGCCTGGCACGCTTCTGGCCGACGGTTCGTCAAGCGGCCACATTCCTGGTGCGCAATGGCCCAGTCACGCAGCAGGATCGCTGGGAGGAGGACCCCGGCTACTCCCCGTTCACTCTGGCCGCGGAGATTGCCGCGCTGTTGGCCGCCGCAGACTTCGCTGATTTGAACCAAGAGCCCGCAGCAGCGATGTACCTTCGCGAGACGGCCGATGCCTGGAACGCTTCTATCGAGAGGTGGGTCTACGTTACAGGAACCGACCTTGCTCATCAAGTGGGTGTAGAGGGATACTACGTGCGGATTGCACCACCTGAGGTGGCTGAGTCCGGTTCACCGGCAAAGGGATTCGTCCCTATAAAGAATCGGCCGCCTGGACAAAGCCGTGAACCTGCTGGCCACATTGTCAGTCCAGATGCCTTGGCCTTCGTCCGGTTTGGTCTTCGCTCACCAGAAGATACACGTGTTCTGAACACACTGAAGCTCATCGATACGCTCCTCAGGGTAGAGACACCTAGGGGACCTGCTTGGCACCGTTATAACGACGACGGTTATGGAGAACATGATGACGGCAGACCCTTTGACGGCACGGGCTCAGGCCGGGCCTGGCCTTTGCTTACGGGCGAACGGGCTCACTACGAACTGATGGCCGGCCGGCGCGAGGAAGCCGAACGGCTTCTCCATGCACTGGAAAGATTTGCCGGCGAGGAAAACATGATTCCCGAGCAGGTCTGGGACACAGCGGACATTCCTGACGCTGGCCTCTTCCGGGGACAGCCGACCGGATCGGCAAGACCTCTTGTATGGGCGCATGCCGAGTATTTAAAGCTATGTCGCTCTCTGCGAGATAACCGCGTCTTCGATCAACCGCCTCAGCCGGTCCAGCGTTATTTGGTGGAGGAGACCGGCTCCCCCTATGCTATTTGGCGCTTCAATCAGAAGTGCCGAACCGTTCCAATCGCTAAGACGCTGCGTGTGGAATTACGGGCATCAGCTGTTGTACGCTGGACTACCGACGGCTGGCACATGGTGAATAATAACGAAACACGAGATACCGGGATGGGCATCCACATAGTCGACTTGCCTACGTCTGAACTCCGTGTTGGGACAGAGGTGCAATTCACTTTCTATTGGCCTGAGGCCGACAGGTGGGAAGGAACCAACTTCACAATCCAAATGACCGCGCAGACACCTTCCTGAGAAGACTTGGTACTCTGGGTCATAAATTCGGTGACGTATGGGCCATGGCTGATATCTGAGGGGTCATGGGGGTCTCTTTCAAAATAGAGAAACGAAGAAATCGCTGCCCCGCGATCAACTTTAGGTCATGGTTGAGGAGGCGGTAGGGAATAATTCCTATGAAGATCACCCATGGGCGTCAACCATACACGGGATGTTGCCCAAATGCCGTTGTTTTAGAAACTCGCTCATAGAAACCCTATTCGAGCTGGGCCAACAGGGTGATAAGGCTTTTTCTGAAATGCCTCATCATCCTGACCTGAATGCCCACATGACCATTTGGGGAACGGGCCGTACATATAAGCACCGGCTGATACTTAAGGAGGTGAGCATGTCGAAGATATCGTCACCGAAACGAAGTGAGGGAGAGCGCTTTGTTCGCATCGCCGTTGGTATCGCGGCCCTAGGCGGGTTGCTGTTTGGGTATGACACCGGCGTCATCTCAGGTGCCATCCTTTTCATCAAGAAGGAATTTTCTCTTTCAACCACCCTGCAAGAGACAGTGGTCAGTGCGGTGCTGATCGGCGCAGTGATTGGCGCCGTAATCGGTGGAGCTCTGTCAGACCGCTTTGGGCGTCGCAAGATCATCATCCTGGCTGGCGTCATCTTTTCCTTGAGCGCTGTGGGCACCGCTTTGGCTCCTACGGTGACGGCGCTGATTTCCGGTCGGATTATCGTCGGTGTCGCCATAGGTCTCGCTTCCTTTACGGCGCCGATGTACATCTCAGAGGTATCGCCAGCCAAGGTCCGGGGCTCCTTGGTTTCTGTTAATCAGCTCGCTGTTACCGTCGGGATCGTTGTTGCGTATCTGGTTGACTATGCCTTATCCGCCATTCAAGGCTGGCGCTACATGTTCGGTCTGGCGGCAATTCCCTCAGCAATCCTCGTTATTGCGATGTGGCGCTTGCCGGCCAGCCCGCGCTGGCTGTTGAGTCGTGGCATGGCAGATAAGGCACGATCGGTGCTTCAGCGTATCCGGGGGACACAGG
>JAHECH010000155.1 GCA_024641835.1 Deltaproteobacteria bacterium | reverse complement strand
CTCCTCACTTGTCTCTTTTTTATACAGAATTCCCAGGCTGAACTGATCGTCCAAAGCCACATGGATCGCCTGCTTCAGATTTGAAGGGTCATGATTTTTGGAAATAGGATGGACCCATTCCTTGAGATTTTGCCAGGTCTTGAACTCCTTATCAAAGGTGACGCAGGTAGTGTAGAGATGGAAGAAGGAAAAACCCTTATGTTGAATCCCCTCGACCAGAGCTTCAGTAATGCTCTCCGGATCGCCTGCAAAGAGGCGTGCGACAAAAGTGGCGCCATAGGAAAGCGCCATCAGTGTCGCATTCAGAGGAGCGTCCGTAGTGCCCTGGGGTGAAGCCTTGGTTTTGAAGCTCAAGGGAGAACTGGGTGATGGCTGGCCTTTGGTGAGGCCGTAGATGGAATTGTCAAAAAGCAAATAGTTCACGTCAATGTTTCGCCGGATGACATGGGGCAAATGTCCGCCCCCGATGCCCAGGCCGTCCCCGTCGCCGCCCACAGCAATGACGGTAAGTTCAGGATTGGCCAATTTGACGCCTGTTGATACGGGCAAGGCTCTCCCGTGCACCGTATGAAGACCATAGGTGTGGGTAAAAAAAGGATAGCGCCCTGCGCATCCAATGCCGGAAACAGTGACGATTCTATGATGAGGCAGGGCAAGCCGCTGTATCGCATTGTTCAGGCCCTGGTGTATTCCGAAATAGCCGCATCCCGGACACCAGGTGGGCAAATTCTCAGAGCGAACGTCAAAAATGCGTGTTTCATTGATTTTTGCCACCTGTGCTGCAAGCGCGCGGCCTGAGGTTTTCATAACGCGTCCTTTCTCGAATACATCTTACAGCGTGCATCGCCTTGTGAAAAAGGATGGACAACGGCCTAAGACAAGGCAATGTGGCCGCTAACAAATCACACTAGCGATTCAATCTTCTCCAATATCATCGACGCTGGCATGGGTGTGCCCGTTGTCCTGTTCAGCCTGATCACATCTTTCTTGTGAAGATGGCCGATCAAATTCGCCAGCTGCCCTTCGTAATTGAGCTCGGGTATCAGGATCTGTTCGCACTTCTCCATGAAGCGCCTGATAAGCGCGGCATGGTAAGGGAAAATGGATGCGACCTTCAAAGCACCTACCTTGAGGCCTTTTTCTTGCGCTGTGAGCACTGCTTCAAGGGCCGAGCCGAATGTGGAACCCCACGCTATCACGCCCACGCGAAGGCTATCTCCCGCGCTAAACTCCTCAGGCGCCGGCAGATCCTGAAGGGCCCCATAGATCTTGCGATGTCTCTTTTCCGTCATCTTCATGTGGTTTTCCGGAGAATAATCCGGGATGCCCCTCTCGCTATGCTCAAGGCCCGTGGCATTGAAAAGGTATCCCTCCATTCCCGGAACGGCCCGGGGCGAGATGCCTGTTTCCGTGATCCTGTACCTTCGGTAATGACCCCTGCCTGCTTCCTCTGGATAAACATTCCAGTCAGCGCGCTCTGCGTCCGCCGGTTCAGGTATTCCCACCTTTTCTACCCGGTTATTGAGAAAGAAGTCCGTGAGCACGATGACGGGAGACTGATACTTTTCAGCGAGCTGAAAGCTTCTGAGAGTATATTCATAACACTCTTTGACATCGGTCGGCGCGATGACGATTCGAGCTGAGTCACCGGGCCCGCCAAAGACCGCTGCATGAAGGTCAGACTGCTCGGTTTTACTGGGGAGACCTGTCGATGGCCCTCCTCTCTGGGCATCGATGATCACAGCAGGAGTCTCGGACATGACCCCATGAGTGATGAGTTCAGTCATGAGAGAAAAGCCAGGGCCCGAGGTCGCCGTCATCGCTCTCTTTCCCGCAAAGAAGCTCCCGAGCACGGCTCCAACGGAAGCGATCTCGTCTTCCATCTGGACGACCTTCCCCCCCCTTTCAGGCAAGGCCTTCGCAAGGTATTCCAGGATGGGTGTTGCGGGTGTGATGGGATACCCAAAGTAGAGTTTGACTCCCCCATCCAGGGCACCTCTGGCAATCGCTTCGTTCCCCGAAATCAGCACCTTTCCCTCGTCACTCTCCCTCTCCGGGAGTGCAAGGGAAGACATGAGCAGGCCCTTAAAAGCTTGACCCGCATGAGCGTATCCCGCATCAAAGCTCTTCAGGTTGGCCTCCAGGGTTTTTTCACCTTTCCCCTTGAATTTTTTGACGATGACATCATGAAAGAATTTTGCCGGCACGCTGAAGAGAGCGGCAAATCCGCCGAGAGCAGCAAGGTTCTTTCCTCTGGTGCTTCCCGATGCCGCCGCGGCAAGGTCAGCAAAGGGCATGCCGAAGAGGCGGACGTCCGGCTCCACGTGGGCTGCGATAGAACTCGCTGCATCCACGTAGGATGGAGGCTTGTTGTCGAAAAGGACCACCGCGTTCTTTGCAAGGAATGGGATCCTTGATTGGGACTCTTTATCATCCAAGGAAATCAGCACGTGGGTCTTGTTGCTCAGGGCTCGCATTTCATGATCGCCAACTCTGGAGTGAGTGACACATCTGCCGAACCCTCTGATCTCCGCGGGATAGGAATCAAAGGCGAGCACAGAGAAACCTGCCCGTGACATCGCCTCGTTGAGGATGCCCCCTGCAGCGATGGTTCCATCCCCGGACATCCCGCAGATTTCAATGGTCATATCCACCTTCGGCATATCAAAACTCCGTCCACCATGAGGTATTCACTTTGATTCCCTGGACTTCAAAAATGCTTTCCTTGGCCACCGCCGCCTCGACCTTTCCGCCCACCAGATTCAACGCCGCCGTCCGGCCGAGACTGACTGCGTTATCATGGCCGATGGAGGTCCAATAGTCGCGAATGGAGCGATGGAATATCTGGGCACAATCGCCTGTGGCGCAGACGCCCTCGTAACCTGTGTGGAGATACTCGTCCACAAGGATGCCCCGGTCAATGCGAAGGCCGGACCCTGTGAGAAACTGGACATCCGGCACCAGGCCAAAAAAGGCACCGATCATCCCAGCCTGAATCCTGTGGCCATCCACCAGGACCTCATAGGCGTCATCAGAGAGTCGGGCGATGCTTTTCAAGCGGCCCTTGGGCAGCACCTCCACCCCGCGTCCAGCCAGTTTCCCGCTAACTTCATTGAAGAGCGCCTCATTGCTCCGGACAGGCCAGAAAGCGTCCTCGTTGAGCATGAAGAATACCTTCTTGCCAAGGCTCAGGAGCGCTTTGGTGACTGCAAAAGAGGTGAGATCACCCCCCATCATGAGAATGTTGTTCGCCCTGGAGAGCCTGGCTGTCCAGAGTTTTACGTCATCCAGTGTCTTTAGGGTGAACATGTGTTCTCGAAATACGAGGAGGGGTTCGGGAATCCTGGGTCTTCCTCCCACAGCGATGATAAGACCCGTAAATCTCACAATCTCTTTGTGGTCCAGGATCACTTCTCGCTGGGTGAGGTTTAATCCCACTACCCTCTGACCTGTTCTTAACTTAATGCCCCTCTCCTTGTAAGAACCGATGGGACAGACATACAAGCCCTCTTCTTGCATTTTTCCGGCAATAAGATCAGGGAGCAAATGGGGCCTATAGCAGGTCTCACGCTCCTTGCTGATGAGCGTCACCGCAGCCTCAGGAGCCTTTTCCTTCAGGGTCAGAGCTGCCTGATTTCCAGCCGGCCCGTTCCCGATGATGACGAAATGATCCTTAGACATGGGCTTTCCCTTTTTGAGCCATCCGTTCCATGAGCTCTACTTTTGTCACGGAGATGCAGTTGACAGGACAGACACGCATGCATTCTCCGCACCGGATGCATCGGGAGTTATCGATGACGATGGCGTTGACATCGCGCCAGCTTTCAGTCTCCACAAATCCGGTGATGGCACCCAACTCATTGGTTTTGACCTCCTGGACCAGCTTGATACAGTCCCTCGGAGCCACATCGATGCAGTACCGGCAATAGATGCAGCGGCTGATGTCGATCTCATAGTGGAGATAACAGAGGTAGCACCGCTTGGACTCTTCTTTTGCCTCTTCAGGAGAAAGACCTCTTTCTACCTCGAGGCCGGCACTCTTGAAGCGATCCTTTACGGGCTGGACTGTGGGCATCTCCTGTCTCGGCAGGTAATCCCAGGTGCGTTTTCGATCTGTAATCTCCGTTTCCTCCATGCGAGCCACTCTCTCACGAAATGCTTTGCCCGTGAGATCGCGGGCGATTCTCTCTGCTGCCCTTCTCCCCATACCGATGGCTTCGATGACCGTGGAAGGCCCGGTCAGATAATCGCCGGCGATGTAGAGACCCTTCAAGGACGTTCCAAAAGACTCTTTGTCCGCAACGGGAATGCCCTGGTCAGTCTTTCGGGCAGGGATTTCCATGGGTTCAGGCCTCTGTCCTGTAGCAACAATGACGGAGTCTGCCGGAAGAACAAACTCACTCCCTTCAATGGGGTTCACCTCTCTTTTCCCGCCCTCCCGTCGCTCCCCAGGCCTGGTCCGGACAAACTCGACACCCTCTACCTGGCCTTTGCCGATGATCCGGCGCGAGAGCATCAGGGTATCGATCTTGACCGTTTCGATCTTGCTCTCGTGCACCTCGTCCCTGGTGACGATGAGGTCCTCTTCCGTCCGGCGAAGGCAGATCCTCACATCCTCTGCGCCCAGGCGGAGGGCTGATCGGGCGCAGTCAAAGGCCGTGAAGCCTGCGCCAATGACGAGCACTTTGTTGCCCACCGCGGGCGGACGGCCAAAACAGACCCCCATCATAAACTCGAGACCAGGATAAACCCCTGGCAGTTCTTCTCCCGGAACATTGAGGGGAACGGACCGATAGCAGCCTGCGGCGAGAAGAACGGCGTCATATTGTTTCCTTAAATCCTCCACCTTCACGTCCCCGCCTATCCTCACGCCCGTCTTGAGGACCACGCCCGTGTTCAGTATATGCTCGATCTCTTCTTCTAGGACCCGACGCGGAAGCCTGAATTCCGGAATGCCGTACCGGAGCATGCCACCAGGCTTCTCCAAGGCTTCAAACATCGTCACCGAGAACCCAACGGTGGAGAGATCATAAGCAGCGGCTAAACCCGCAGGGCCTGACCCAACCACCGCCACCTTTTTCCCCAGAGAGGCAAAAGGGCCCTCACTGGAGAGAGGGATCTGGTGTTTCAGATCGGAGGCGGCCCGCTTGATATGACAGATATTGACAGGTCGGCCCAATTCCGGTTCGCCGTGGCGGCATCTGTTTTCGCACGGCCTGGAGCAAATGCGTCCGAGGACACCGGGAAGGATGTTGGCCATCCGGTTGATCTCGTATGACCGTTCGTATCGCTCTTCGAAAAGGCACCGGATGTAGGCGGGTATGTTGGTCAGAGCAGGGCAGGCGGCCTGGCATGGAACATTCACATCCATATAATAAAAGTCTTCAGGCTCAGTAGAGTAAACAACTCGCTCGTTCATGTGGTCCTCGTAAGCTCAAAAACAAAAAACCTTTCAGCACAAAAGCACAAAAAAGATACGGTTTCGTGTTTTCGTGATCGCTTCTATTCTTTGGTCCTCAGTCTTTCAATTTCTCGCTTGATCGTGTTGATGGATTTCGTCACCGGGATCTCTTTAGGACATACCCGTGTACATTCAAAATGGTTGACGCAGGGCCATACGCCGTTTGGGTCATCAGCTTGGGCCAAACGTTCTTCATGGGCGCTGTCTCGAGAGTCAAAGATGTAGCGGTACATCCATACAATCGCCGCAGGGCCAACGTAGCTTTTATTGTAACCCATGACCGGGCAACTCGCTGTACAACAGGCACAAAGGATGCAACGAACCACTTCATCGATCTTTTTTCTCTCCTCTGGATTCTGGGGGATTTCTTTTTCAGGGACTTTATCACCGATGAGATAGGGCTTGACCGCATTGATCCGCTGAAGAAATGAGTCCATGTCCACCAGGAGATCCTTCAGAACCTTGAAAACCGGGAGCGGCTCCAGGACAATCTCGGGGCACATGTAATCCTTGACCAGTTTCTGACAGGCCAAGCCGCAGGTACCATTGATCTTCATCCCATCTGAACCGCACACGCCGTGGGCACAGGACATGCGATAACTGAGGGTCCCATCCTGCTCCCACTTGATGCGGTTCAAGCAGTCGAGAATGCGATCCTCAGGTCTTGCTTCCACTTTGTAACGTCGATAGTACGGGCCCGGATCAACCGCCGGATCGTAGCGAAAAATCTTGAATTGGACTTCCATTTTAGTACTTCCTCGGTTTTGGTTTGAAGCGGGTAACAGTGACCGGCTTATAGAATAATCGAGGTTTACCTTCGTTCTTAAGGATGAGGGTATGCTTTAGCCAGTTTTCGTCGTCCCTCCCAGGGCAGTCCTCTCGGAAATGGGCTCCGCGGCTTTCTTTCCTGGCTTGGGCCGAGACTGCAATGGTTTCAGCCAGATCCAGCAGGCCCCTTAGCTCCAGGGCTTCCAGGAGATCGGAGTTGTAGCGAGAACCTTTATCGTCGAGTATCACCTCCTGAGATCTCGCCTTCAAATCCTGGATCGCTGCTAATGCCTTACCCAAAGCCTCTCCGGTTCTGAAAGAGCCGCAGTGGTCCATCATGAGAGCCTGGAGAGATCGCCTGATCGGCTCAACCCTTTCCCCCTTTTTTCTCTCTTTCAACGCCCGGATGTGTCCTGTGGTCGCCTTCTCTGGTTGGCCTGGCAATTCCATCCAAGGAATGCGGCTCAGTTCTTGAGATATCTTTTCGCCCGCCAGGCGGCCGAAGACGATCAAATCGAGTAATGAGTTGGTGCCCAGACGGTTGGCGCCGTGTATGGACAGGCACGCACACTCGCCCACAGCATAAAGCCCCGCCACAGGCTGGTGGTTCTCATCGAGGGCTTGGCCGTGGGAATTGGCAGGAATACCGCCCATCATATAGTGGCATGTGGGTTTCACAGGGATGGGTTCTTTTGCAGGGTCGATCCCGCCGTAGATCCTCGCAAAGGAGGCGATCTCCAAAAGCTTTTCCGAAAGCACCTCCTTTCCCAGGTGGGTCAGATCCAGGTGAACATAATCCTTTCCGTCGATGCCTCTCCCCTCCCTGATCTCCTTTATGATCGCCCTGGAAACAACATCCCGGGCAGCCAGATCCTTTATCGTGGGCGCATATTTTTCCATAAACCGTTCGCCCGAGGAATTCCTGAGGATTCCGCCCTCTCCTCGGGCTGCTTCGCTGATAAGAACACCCAGGGGGTAAATGCCGGTCGGATGAAACTGCACAAACTCCATGTCCTCCAGCGGGAGCCCGGCTCGATACACCACTGAAGCGCCGTCTCCGGTATTGACATAACCGTTCGAAGTGACCTGGTACAAGCGCCCGAACCCGCCCGTGGCAAGCACCAGAACGCGGGAATGGAAGGAGTGCAGTTCACCGGTAGACAGCTCATACGCAATCATGCCCGCCACGGACCTGTCTTGAAAAATCAGATCCACCACCTGAAATTCCGGATAGACCTTGATTCCACGACGAACACTCTGGGCGTATAGAGTGTCCATCATGACCCGGCCCGTATGGTCTGAGGCATAGCATGCCCTCTTAACCGTTTTTTCCCCAAAATCCCTGGTATGGCCGCCGAAAGTCCTCTGGGCGATTTTCCCTTCCTTGTTACGGTTAAAAGGCACCCCCATGTGCTCCAGTTCGTACACTGCCCTGGGCGCCTCTTTTGCCAGAATTTCAGCTACATCCTGATCCGTGAGGTAGTCGCCCCCCTTGACGGTGTCGAACATGTGCCATTCCCAGGAGTCCTCTTCTTCGTTTCCCAGGGCTGCCGCCATCCCCCCCTGCGCGGCCCCTGAGTGAGATCTCGTAGGATATGCTTTGCTGATCACAGCCACATCCACTTTGCCTGCCAGCTCCAAGGCCACCCGCAGCCCGGCCAGACCCGCTCCGACGATCACCACATCATGTTTAAACTTCATCCCTCAGCAAGCTCCATGAAAGACATCCCATTATCATTACCTCCCTGAATAAAATGGGAATGCCTCTTTTCCCCTCCCGCACCAGAGGCTCATCCAATCTAAAACATTTTACAGTCTAACGCTTAGACCTGTCTTGTCAATTCCCCTTTTTGTCCTTTTATTGACTTTAAGGGATCGCTTTGCTATTTACCTTTCATTATCTATGACTATCCGGAACATCACATCCGGACGGGCTGTTGCCTAGATCCGATCTACCTACGATCTGATATCTGAAGGGGCTCGTAGAACGGCGGGATCACTCTAGCCCTA
>JAHECH010000154.1 GCA_024641835.1 Deltaproteobacteria bacterium | reverse complement strand
AAAGCATTTCTCTGCGCAGCGTGGCGTCTCCGAAGTTGGTTTCTGAATTTTTCTCCGACCCCCCCTAGCCCTTTGTCTGCTTCAGTTGTTCAATCATCTCAGGAACCGCTTCATAAACGTCGGCCACAAGGCCCCAATCCGCCACCTGGAATATGGGGGCTCTTGGATCCTTATTGATGGCGATGACGTATCGCGAGTTCATCATTCCTGCCCGATGCTGGATGGCCCCTGAAATGCCGCAGGCAATGTAGAGTTCCGGCCTTACCGATTGACCTGTTTGCCCTACCTGACGCTCCGGTGGAATCCAGCCTTCTTCTACAGCAACCCTCGTCCCCGCTACCTCACCGCCGAAGATCGCGGCGAGATCTTCTAGAATCGCAAATCCTTTTGCGTTGCCGACGCCTCTCCCTCCGGCCACGACGACTTTGGCCTCTGAAAGATTGACTTTCTTTTTCTTCTCTTTTACAAGCTCGAGAATGCGGGTCCCAATGTCCTCTTCCTTCAGGGAGATGGAGTGCCTGACAACCTTGCCCTTGTGCCCCGGTTTTGCCACCACTTCCATCACACCGGGTCTGACGGTGGCCATCTGTGGCCGGGAGTATCGGTTCGCAATGGTGGCCATTACATTTCCGCCGAAGGCGGGTCTTGTCTGAAGCAGAACGCCCCCCTGGGGATCGATGCTCAGTTCCGTGCAGTCCGCTGTGAGCCCCACTTCCACCCGACGCGAGACGCGGGGTGCGAGATCCCTGCCGATGTGGGTCGCGCCCATGAGAAGCATATTGGGCTTGTGCTTTTTCACCAGATCTTCGATCACTTTGGTATAACCATTGGTGCGGTAGTCCTTAAGGGCCCTGTCTTCCGCCAGATAGACCCAGTCTGCGCCATGCTCGATCAAGGTATCGCAAAGGCCGGACACGTTGTCTCCGAGAAGCAAAGCAGAGACCTCCTGTTTCAGGACACATGCCAGCTCCTGCGCTTTTCCGAGGAGTTCCAGAGACACCCGATGCAACTCGCCTCCCCTCTGTTCAGCTAGCACCCAGACGCCTTTACGGTCACTGAAATCAGGTATCTCCCTCGGCTTCACGTCCGTTAGGAGTGCCTTTTCTTTGCATACCTCCAGGCAGGCTCCGCAGGATGTACACCTCTCCATGATGAAAGCCTTTCCCTCCCTCATTTCCACTGCACCATAAGGACATGCTTTCAGACAACGTTTGCATCCGCTACACAGATCCACTTCAACCCACACAGCCATTGATCTTTCTCCTTACTCACACGGTCGGGCCTTGCACCCTGGACCTTTTATCTTGAACCGTTTATATGAGCCTTTTCTCCCTCAGCTTGCCCATCAAACTCTTCACAGATGTCTTGGCATCCCCCTGCAGCATCTCCGACTGCCTTTGAAGCTTAGGAGCAAAGGTCTTGATGACATGGGTCAAGGATCCTTCGAGCCCCACATCCTTTGTCTGCACCCCGATGTCAGCTGCATTCCAGATCTTGATGGGTGCTTTCTCACGGCATGAATCGATCAGCCGGTCAATTCTGGGATATCGAGGCTTGTTCAACTCGCCGATGACGGTGAGCAACGCGGGGAGCTCACACTCGATACGCTCGAAGCCGTCTTCAAGCCGTCTCTTGACAATCACACTCTTTTCTTTTATTTCTTCGATGTCGAAGACATAGGTGACCTGAGGGAGCTTCAGGTAATCGGCCACCTGCGGCCCTATTTGCGCTGTGTCACCATCAATGGCCTGTCGGCCGCACATAACCAGATCATATTCGCCGATCCGCTCTATGGCCTTACCCAGAGTGGATGAGGTCGCCCACGTGTCCGCCCCGGCAAAAGCCCGGTCAGCCAGGAGGATTCCTTCATCCGCTCCCATGCCTATGGCTTCTGATATGGCATCGATCGCCTGGGGTGGGCCCATGGATAAAACGATGACTTTCCCTTTCCGATCCTGTTTGAGTCGGACAGCCGCCTCGATAGCGTGCCGATCGTCTGGATTGACGATGCTTTCCACACCTTCCCTGATCAGGTTCCCTGTCTTAGGGTCCAGCTTCACTTCCGTCGTGTTAGGAACCTGCTTTACCAGCACAATGATTCTCATCGCCTCTGCTCCTCTTGTCCTAAATCACCTTTTTCTCTGCAAGACGTGCGAGATCTTGGTCCGAATACCCCAAAAGTTTGCCATAAATCTTTTGATTATGCTCCCCGAACCTTGGCGGGAAAGAGAGCTTTCCGCCTGTCTTTTCGATAAATGGGGACATCACGGGAGGCGGCGCGAGGGTTAGTTTGGTTCCTGTCTTTGGATCTTCTGAGTACAGAAGTCTTCGCCGCACAAGAGGGTCGCCAACCACTTCAGGGACGGTCTTAATCTTGCTGATGGGCACCGTGATGGCATTGAAGAGTTCAATCAATTCCTCGCTCGTGTGCTTCTCGGTGATGGCGTTGATCGCTTTGTTAAGGTTTTCCACGTCCTTGATGCGCCCAGCATTTTTTTCATATTGGGGCTTATCGAGGGATTGAAAGATCTCCTGAGAAATCATCGTTTTCCACTGCTTGTCATTGCCCAGCGCCACATACACAAACCCATTGCTCGTTTTATACACAGAGACGGGGCAGAAGAACTCATGGGTGTTTCCACGCCGGGTGATCGTCTTTTTCATGAGCACGGAGATGGTAATCGGGACCGTGAGCCAGGAGACTGAAGACTCAAACATGGAAATGTTGATGCACGAACCTTCACCTGTGACTTGTCGCTGGTACAGGGCTTTCATCAGGGCACCATAGCCATGGACGCTGGTTCCCATGTCTGGAAGGGGAATGCCCAGCACCTGAGGATCCCCCTTGGCTTCACCCGTCAGGTCCATTAGCCCCGACCTCGCCTGGAGAATGGGATCGTAGGCTGCCTCATTGCTGTCAGGGCCGAAGCCTGTCAGGCCGAGCCAGATGATATCCGGTTTCAAGGCTTTCATGGAATCGTAGTCAATGCCCAGTTTCTTATAATTCCTGGGAAGTTGGTTGGTGGCAAAAATGTCCACTTTCATCCTTTTGATCATGGATCGAAAGATTTCCTGGCCTTCCGGAGCCGCGAGATCGAGGGTGAGCGCCTTTTTCCCCGCGTTGATGCAGAGGTAGTAGGCATTCATCCTCTCTTCCCCCAGAACGTTTTCACCGATGAGGCGGTTCGGATCCCCATAGACGGGGTGCTCCAGGCGGTAGACCTGCATGCCTTCCTGAGCCAGTCGAAAAGTGAGATAGGGTAAAACGGTTGCTTGTTCGAGGGACACTACGGTGAGGCTCTTGAAAAGATCCATGGACTTCCTCCGGCGAATGGGATGAGTTTAATAATGAGGAATGGACTCGTATCCGTTTTCTTAGAGAGTAAAGGCGTGATGGCAAAGAGCAAATAGCTACAATATAGTTATGTTTTAGTCCTGTATACGGTATACAAGAGGCGCGTGTCAAGAGGTTTTTCCCCGCGTTCCTCCCTTTTTCTTCTGGTAGGTTTCCACAGCGCGGTTATGCTCGGCGAGGGTTTCCGAAAAATAGTGAGACCCGTCATTCTTCGACACAAAGTAGAGATAGTCCGTCCGGGCAGGATAGAGCACCGCTTTGATCGCATCGAGGCCTGGATTCGCTATGGGGCCTGGCGTTAGGCCTCGAATGACATAGGTATTATAGGGCGTCCAGCGGGTTAGGTCGTCTTTCTTTAAATTACCGTCAAATGCCTCCAAACCATAGATGACCGTGGGATCGCTCTCCAGGCGCATCCCTTGTTTGAGGCGGTTCAGGAAGACCGATGCAATGGCCGGCCTCTCGTCGGGCCGCCCGGTCTCCTTCTCCACTATGGAGGCAAGGATCACCACATCCTCCATTTTCATCCTCACCTCGTTCGCTCTTTCTTTCAGGGGACCAACCATTTGCCAGAACCTCTTGACCATGACGTCGATCAAAGTCAAGGGTGGCAGCCCCCGGCTGAACTGGTAGGTATCCGGGAACAGGTATCCCTCAAGGCTTGGTCCTTTGATCCCGTAATGACTCAGGACCTTGGGATCCCTGGCGAGGTTGAGGAACCGCGCTTTCTCAATCAAACCTTTTGACTCAAGTAAATCAGCAACCTGTTCCATGGTATAGCCCTCGGGAATGGTAACCGCATAGGTTATGACATTTCCTTTTTGAAGCTTTTTAAGGATCTCCACAGGTGCCATCCTTGCACTGAGCGCATACTCGCCCGCCTTGATCTGTTTCGTGTGGCCCGTCAGCTTCGCCCAGAGTACAAAAAGCCTCTTGCTCTTAATGATGCCACTTTTTTCCAGTTCCTCGGCTGCCTCTCTTAGAGTCTGCCTCTCTTTGATCACGAAGACTTGGTCACCCCCTGACTTGTCAGCAGGGCTCACAAGAAAAAGCGCAAATGCGAGGGTAAAGAAGACGGCGAGCAAGAAAACGATGGCGATCATGCCGAAGATGAGCCTGTTCCGGGACATAATTCATATGCTATTCGCCTACCCATCAGAAGTCAAATGAAGGACATTTGTCTTTTCTTATTTCCTCTGATAAGAAAGCATGGACTTTGAGATGAGGGACCTCCAACAGGCTCGCAGGTTGTTCAAAAACAGCACTTGCTTGCCGGTTTTTAATTGCGACCATGAGGGGTAACATGGAAGATCAAAAACAAAACACCGCTCCCGGAGATGAAAGCTTCCTTCCCCAGTTACCACCCCTGCTGTTTCTCGCTTCTATCTTTCTCATCAATTTCACTGGTAGGATCATCTTTGCTCCTCTCATGCCCACCATCGAAAAGGATATTTCCATCACCCATAGCCAGGCAGGAAGCCTCTTTTTTGTGATCACTGTCGGGTATTTCCTATCGGTTCTCGGCTCAGGATTCATTTCATCCAAACTGACCCACAGAAAAACGATCATTCTTTCTGCGACCACCCTTGGCATTGCTCTTGTCCTGGTCTCGCTCTGTACCGGGTTGTGGTCAACGACCGTCGCACTCCTCCTGGTGGGTATAGGGGCAGGCCTCTACCTCCCTTCAGGCATTGCAACCCTCACCTCGCTCATCCACTCCAAGCACTGGGGCAAAGCTATTGCCATCCATGAATTGGCTCCCAACCTGGGATACGTTTTAGCTCCCATCGTTTCGGAAATCCTCCTCAGTTTACTCTCTTGGAGAGGCATTTCCGTTTTGCTTGGAATCATCTCCATGGCCATGGGAGCAGGCTTTGCCCGCTTCGGGAGAGGCGGGCACTTGCAGGGAGAGGCCCCTGGTTTCGGATCATTCAGAGCCCTGTTGAGGCAACCCGCCTTCTGGATCATGACCATTCTTTTCGGCCTCGGCATCACAGGAAGCTTAGGCATTTTCACCATGCTTCCCCTTTACCTTGTCTCGGAACGGGGTCTGGAAAGAAGTTGGGCGAATACGCTCATTGGTCTATCCAGAATTTCAGGCATAGGGATGTCATTCTTGGCGGGCTGGGCCACGGACCGTCTGGGCCCGAAAAAGACTCTGGTATGTGTCTTCTTCCTGACTGGTCTGGCGACAGCGCTTTTGGGAGTCTTCTCGTACCCGTGGGTTGTCGTTCCTCTCTTTATCCAGCCCATGCTCGCTGTCTGCTTCTTTCCTGCGGGCTTCGCTGCCATTTCCTTCATCGGCACCGCCAAAATCAGGAGCTTAGCGGTCTCCCTAGCTGTTCCTTTGGGCTTTATTTTTGGGGGAGGGGCCGTTCCCATTGGCATCGGTTTGATGGCCGACATGGGCGCTTTTGGTCTTGGACTCTCTATGGCCGGAGGGTGCATATTCCTAGGCACTCTCTTCTCCCTTTATCTCAAGCTCTCCCCCAGTTCCTCGCGATCGCCTTGACAGGGTGGCCGATATACTTTAGATTGGCCGTTCGTGTCAACGACACGTCACACCTTGGGTTGACAGTTTTTCCCCTCTTACGGGGTTCGTGATGCAACGCCCGAGGCGATATTTCTTTATTTCATTACTTGCTCCCTTATCATGGCCACAGATCAAAAACTTGCGAAGACTCGAAACATAGGCATCATCGCGCATATCGACGCCGGCAAAACCACGGTCACAGAGCGCATTCTATATTACACAGGCAAGGTGCACAAAATGGGAGAAGTCCATGACGGCGAGGCCACCATGGACTGGATGCTGGAGGAGAAGGAGAGGGGCATTACCATTACTTCTGCGGTCACTTCCTGTCTCTGGCGCGGTCACAACATCAATATCATTGACACACCCGGCCATGTGGATTTTACGATCGAAGTGGAGCGTTCCCTGAGGGTTCTTGACGGTGCCATCGGCGTCTTTTGCGCCGTGGGGGGAGTGGAGCCCCAGTCTGAAACGGTGTGGCACCAGGCTGACAGGTACAAGGTTCCCAAGATTGCCTTCGTCAACAAGATGGACCGCATCGGCGCTGATTTCTCTCGAGCTGTGGAAATGATGAAAGAGCGCCTCGGTGCCAGGCCGCTCATCCTTCAACTACCCTGGGGATCCGAAGACCAGTTCATGGGCACCGTAGACCTTCTGAAGATGAAGGCGATTGTGTGGGAGGATGAAACCCTCGGGGCCGAGTTCCGTGAAATCCCTATCCCTCCCGAGATCTCCGACCAGGCTGCCAAGTTCAGAGAAACCCTTCTTGAGACCCTTGCTGATAAAGACGATGGGATCATGGCCAAGTACCTGGCAGAGGAGGAAATAGAGGTTCAGGATCTCAAGAGAGCCATTAGGGCCGCCACGGTTCAGTTAGACCTGGTTCCGGTCCTCTGTGGGGCAGCCTTGCGCAACAAAGGCATTCAGCCCCTTCTGGATGCTCTCGTGGACTATCTCCCTTCACCCATTGACATTCCTCCTGTGGCGGGGCACGTTCCTTCTACGGGAAAAGAAACCTCTAGATCCCCTTCCAGCAAAGATCCTCTCTCCGCTCTCGCGTTCAAGGTTCAGATGGACCAAGGGAGAAAACTCACCTATGTCCGCATCTATTCGGGGTCTGTCAGAGCGGGTGATGCGGTTTTCAACCCGGGCAAAAATGTCAAAGAAAAACTTGCCCGCCTCCTGAAGATGCATGCCAACAAAAGAGAGCGCATCGAACAGGCCTCTGCTGGAGACATCATAGGGGTCATGGGCCTCAAGATCACAACCACGGGAGATACGTTATGTGCAGAAGAGAACCCTATCCTGCTGGAGCCCATTCAATTCAATGTCCCCGTTATCTCCATGGCGATCGAACCCAAAAGCGTTCAGGATCAGGAGAAGCTTCTCGATATCCTGGCAAAGCTCGCGGATGAAGATCCCACATTCAAGTTCCGAATCGATGAGGAGACAGGCCAAACCGTGATTTCCGGCATGGGAGAACTCCATCTAGAGATCCTTGTGAACCGTATCAAAAGAGACTTCCTCGTAGAAACAAACCAGGGAAAACCACAGGTCGTCTACAGGGAGACGATTACAAAGAAGGTTGTCTGGGAAGAAATCTTTGAAAAGGAGTTCGCCGGCCAGCAGCATGTGGCTGGAGTCAAGATCGAACTGAGCCCTCTTCCCAGAGGCAGCGGAAATCGGTTTGTGGACAAGTGCGAAAATCCCAACCTCACGGAAGAGTTCCTCAATGCCATCAAAGAGGGCATTGAGGAGGCGACCATCAGCGGTGTCCTCATGGGCTATCCTATGATCGACGTGGAGTCGGCTGTTTTGGATGTCAAGATCCATGAAACGTATTCGGACGTGATGGCCTTCAAGGTGGCATCCTCGCTCGCTTTTAGAAATGCCTCAGAGCAGGCGGGCCCTGTGCTGCTCGAGCCCATCATGAGGGCGGAAATACTGGTTCCCGAGGAATTCATGGGAGAGGTGATCAGCGATCTGAATACGCGGCAAGGGAAGATAGAGCAAATCAAAACCAAAGGTCCCGTTCAGGTGCTCGCTGCAAGTGTTCCTCTTTCAAAGATGTTTGGCTATTCCACTTCCCTTCGCTCCGTGTCCCAGGGCCGAGGGACCTTCACCATGCAGTTCAGCCATTACGACAGGGCATGACGCACCAAACTTTTTTGCCCTTGACAAGACTTCTAGGCATTACTACCGGGAGCAACAAATTGTTTGCGTGGCATAACTGCGCGGGGCATGGGGGTTTTCTGAAGTGACTGGCGGGAGGCCGCTGTCCTTTTCGTGACTTATCCGTGGGGGAAGCCGCAGCTCCGCCGCAGGCGGAGAATGCGGAGGGGGCAGAACTCCCC
>JAHECH010000153.1 GCA_024641835.1 Deltaproteobacteria bacterium | reverse complement strand
GAGACATTGGATGTTTTATCATGTGGGCTCCTTCTGGGAATACATCCAAAGTATAACATCCAATGTCTCCGGTCAGAATAGCTTCTCTTTTCGTTGCCTTCATCGCCCTATCGATTAACCAAAAGCTAGCGCGATGAGGGCAACCTGGACACCAAGTCATACCACGATCAATAAGCACGCTTTCGCCTAAGTCTTTGATATCTCTTTTATAGTTTTTGGGCCTGCTTTGCCACGTAAGGTTTTGCACCTCACACAGAGCGGAGATAACAATTTCAGGTGTGATTTCTCCGTAATGAGGGACATGTCCAGACATCTTTCCATATAGCTTGTTTGAATGCTGGCCGTTTTGGTCCGTTAGAACGCCCTGAATGTTGCTCTCAAGAAAGGGATCGGTCTCCTCTATGACTAGTACTCTTTTTGCTTTAGAAAGGGTTTTCTTGACTAAGTCATATGGGAAAGGCCAAACTGTTCCTATCTTCAGGACGCCAACGTTATCCTCTATGCCAAGTTCCTCAAGAGCTTCTAAGGAACAAAGATACCCGCTTCCGCTACAAACTACCACAAGTTCTGCATCAGGGGGGCCTTGATAGCTGTTGAATAATGATTTGTTGAACCTATGTTGAATCTGAGTGAGTATTCTTATCGACTCAGCATGTTTTGTCTTCGCGAGATAGGGGGAGTAAGTCAGCGATGTGTCAAAATGAGGCGTAATTGGCAACCTATTTATGGGCCCTAACTCTACCCCACCGCTCGCGTGGGAAAGTCTTGTGTAACTCCGCAGTAAAACGAGCCGCTTGAACTCCTCTGATAGATCGAAAGCCCATTTAGTCATATCCTTGGCTTCGCTAATAGTGCAAGGCTCCAGTAGAGGAGCATAGAAATACCTAGCCAACCACCTTGAATCAGCTTCATCGCCGCTCGAATGACCTTCGGGATCGTCACAAACCACAACGAGAAAGCCCCCACCCTTTTCCGCAAGGCCCGATAAACTCAGGTGAAGAAGAAAATCCGTGGCAACAGGGAGTCCAGCCGTCTTCATGGCGGCGAGGGCTCTTAGGCCGGAGAAGGATGCCGCAGCCGAAACTTCAGTTGCCACTTTTTCGTTTATTGACCACTCAACGTGAACGCTTTCATTTTTGTCAAAAAGCGCAAGGCTGTCGATTATTTCAGACGATGGTGTCCCTGGATAGCCCGCTGCAAATCTGACACCAGCTTCGAGAGCCCCCCTGGCAATTGCCTCATTACCCAGTAGTAGTCTAAGAACGGGGGATTGTTTCTGGGTTTTATTAGGTCGCACTGTTTCCATAAAAGCTCCTAGAGATGATAGAGGAGATCACCTGACACCAAAGGATTCGTAAACATAGCCGAAATTGACATTGTGGCCGCCTAAAAAATATTCGCACAAGGTCGGAGATCTGAAGGCAGCAAAGAGAATCTCACCGGCGTTGAGGACTTCATCATGGTCATCAAATGTCATCCTTATCGAACCGGAAATGATTAGAGAGAACTGTTCGCTCGGATGCGAGTGGCGCTCCACATGCGATCACTTTTGGAGAGATACCCCGGCTAGAGTAGAGTGATTCCCGTGCAGTACCTGCCCCATCACGCCGTCTTTCATTTTTTACTTACGAATTTTGTCCCAGGATATCTTGTGCATACTTCACCCTCAACTCAGGTCATTGACATCTGCCGCGCAAATCTATCTCCCACACGTCAATAACCTTTTCATTTTGAGTAACGTAGAACCTATCAAATAGGTTTATAGTCGGATCACAATGGGAAACGATCAGTTCAATGATGGACCCTAGACGGGGAGTCTCCGCTGATTCCTCATAGCGAATCCTTCCATATTCATCTCCAAACCAGTCATAGTTCATGTCTTCTTTTTTCGGCGAGAATACAATCGGGTTAGCCCCGTCACGGTATATCGCTTTCAAACCCGCATCCACAGTGACAAAACCTTTCTGATTCCTGCTGACCACGGCTGTGAGGATCGTGAGGGCCGGCTGGAATGCATCAAATGTCAGTGGATTCTTGGCAGACCCTATGGCCAGGTACTCGGCATCCATGACCGTATATGAACCGGTCTGAAGTTCGGTAATCTCAGGGATTCCCGTGTCAATATCGTGCGTGCCGGTGCCTGCCCCGGAAAAGATCTGACATTCCCGCCACTCTGTCCTCAATTTAGCAAAAACCTTCGCTGCTGGCCGCATCTTTTCCATGGACTCCCGCCGGCGCTCTTCGTGCCCTTTGATGTGCTGAACTTGCCCTGCATAGGCCTGGATTCCCTTTAAGTGGAGGGAAGTGAATCCGGCGAAAGAAGAAGCGAACTCAAGGGCTTTTCCCGGAGCAATCCCCGTCCTCTGAAGTCCAACGTCGATATCGATGAGAACACCGGCTCCCAAGTCGCGCTTTTTCAGGCTCTGGTCCAGACTGCGGGCATTGTCAAGATCGTCGATAACCACCAAGAGCGATGAGTCTCTTTGTAGGCACCCGAGATAGCGCTCGATTTTTGGGGGCGAGACGACGGGGGCTGTGACTAGAATGCCCCGGATACCCTTTTCGATAAGAGCTTCGGCTTCCGAGATCTTGGCGACACTGATCCCTACGGCTCCTGCTTCCATCTGTTTTCGCGCGATCACCGAGCATTTGTGAGTCTTCGCGTGCGGGCGCAAGTTCTTGCCCGCACTACGTGCGATCTGCTGCATCCTAGCCAGGTTCTTTTCAAGGATCTCAAAATCCAGAACAAGGCAGGGAGTATCCAGTTCCAGCTTGTGCTTGCCGATGACTTGATTCATATTTCCCTCAAGACCAGTGAACGCGTGGAATGATCAGTGCAGGTAAATACGCGGGACCCGCCGTGCAATTGAGGTTACGATCTCGTAGTTAATCGTGTTCAGTTTTCCAGCCAATTCAGTAGCGGTGATTTGTTCCCCCCCTTGCTTCCCAAAAACGACCACTTCGTCTTCCACCTTCACCCCTTGGATTTGTCCTACATCCAGCATGGTCAAGTCCATACAGACACGACCAACCACCGGCACTCGACACCCGTGGACCAGCATCTGACCTTTGTTTGAGAGAAGCCGACTGTATCCATCGGCATAGCCTACCGGTATGGTCGCGATGACAGTGGAAGACGTCGTTTCATAGGTCATTCCATAACTGATCTTAGACCCAGAGGGAACCGATTTCAAATGGACGATCCTGGCCTTCAACGACATGGCCGGCTCCAGGTGAACATGTTCGAGTTCCATATCTGTGGAAGGCGGAAGCCCGTACAGAGAGATACCCGCCCGAACCAGATCCAAATGGGTTTCGGGGTGATAGATTAGTCCCGCGCTGTTCGCTGCATGGGCCAGTGGGTAATCAATCCCCCCCAATTGAAGCATTTCCAGGGCTCTCTGAAAACGCTCGAACTGCATTTTTGTGTAGCTCTTGTTCGAACTGTCTGCAGAAGCAAAATGTGTGAAAATACCTTCAAGCTCCAGCCCCGGCAGACGGGCTATGGACTCCATTTCTCGCATTGCACTTCCATCCCTTTGATTTTTATCTTCACCTGTCTCGGAAGAACCCGCAACAAGGCCAAGCCGGCCCATCCCAGTATCTATTTTGATATGAACCTTGAGCTTTTTCCCTGAGTGTACAGCAAGTTCAGAGTACTTTTGAGCTGTTTGAAAGGAAGATACGGTCAGCCGGATGTCGTGAACAAGGGCTGTATTCACTTCCGAAAGCAGGGTGTATCCGAATACCAGAAGGGGTGCGTCTATTCCAGCCAGACGGAGTTCCATGCCTTCTTCAATTCTGGCCACACCCAGCCAGTCGGCTCCACTTTGAAGAGCTCTTCGCGCCACCTCCACTGCCCCGTGTCCATAGCCGTTGGCTTTTACCACAGCCATCAGGTGAGCCTTTGGATTCGTGACACGGCGCAGCTCTCTTACATTTTTTTCAATGGCCTTCAGATCAATATCTGCCCAAACGAGAGGTTCGCCGCTCATTCTTTGCGTTTTCTGCAAACGTTAGCCCTTCAGCATACAACCATGCCTACCTAGCTTCATCAAAAGAGAGGATGTCTTTCAGACCATCTGCATGGCCTTGTCAACAGGAACATAGTCGAGGCCGAAAGCGTCAGCAACTCCCTCACAGGTCACGCACCCCTTGACGATGTTTGCGCCTAGTTTAATTTCCGGATTTTCCATCACAGCCCTTTTCCATCCCTTGTCCGCAATTTCAACGGCATAGGGCAAGGTGGCATTGGTAAGAGCAATCGTCGAAGTCATTGACACGGCTCCGGGCATGTTCGTGACGCAGTAGTGAATGATTCCGTCTACGTCAAATATCGGATCATCGTGACTCGTAGGCCGTGCGGTCTCTATGCAGCCGCCTTGGTCGATCGCGACATCCACGACCACCGTCCCTTTCTTCATAAACTTAAGCATGTCACGGGTAACCAGTTTTGGTGCCGCGGCTCCAGGAATCAACACAGCTCCGACCACCAGGTCTGCTTCCTGTAGGTATTTGCGGATGTTGGCCGGGCTCGACATGACCGGGAAACAGTTTGGAGGCATGACATCGCTCAAATACCTCAGCCGGTCAAGATTTGTGTCGAGGAGGTAGACTTTCGCACCAAGGCCGCAGGCCATCTTCGCTGCATTAATGCCGACCACCCCCGCGCCAATGACAAGCACCGTTCCCACATCTACTCCCGGAACCCCACCCAAAAGTTTGCCTTTTCCCCCGAAGGTCTTCTCCAGGTATTTGGCACCCTCGTGAACGGCCATTTTGCCGGCAACCTCGCTCATGGGCGTCAGGAGCGGGAGAGATCCATCCGCCCTTTGGATCGTTTCGTAAGCGATACACACGGCTCCTGTTCGAAGGAGGGCTCTCGTCAACTCTTCTGACGCGGCGAGGTGGAGGAAGGTGAAAACAACATGTCGGCCATTAATAAGTCTGTATTCGGAGGCCAGTGGCTCTTTGACGTGCATCACCAATTCGGCCCTCTCATAAATCTCGTCCGGTGTCATGACAATTTCGGCTCCAGCATCCAAGTACTTATCGTCAGTGAAGCCACTTCCTATTCCGCCATGATGTTCTACCAGCACGGTGTGGCCATGGTGTTTCATCACGTCAACGCCTGCAGGCGTCAGAGCCACACGGTGTTCTTTTGCCTTTATCTCTTTTAAGACACCAACGATCATTTCTTACTCCGCCCAGCTTCCCTTTATTTCCCTCACCCTTCCGCTCGTGCAATTCTCAGCACACAACTCACCCTGTCTTCTTCACCACCGGGTTAGCGCCAAAGATTGAAACAACTACCTCAAGGGGATCAGCCACTGTTTAAAGCGCTCGTCACGGCCTCCAATTATCTCATCGAACACTTTGATCAGCTGGCGTGAGATCGGACCTGGTGCTTTGTCCAGCTTTCGATTCTCGAACTGCCCGATAGGCAGAACCCTCACAACCGTACAGGATGTAAAAAGTTCATCCGCCGTCATCAGATCTTCCGCTTTGATCGCCTTCTCAACGACGGGAATCCCGATCACTCTGGCCACATCAAGCACGGACTGTCGGGAAACGCTCGGCAGGATGCGCCCGAGTGGAGGGGTCATTAGAACGCCGTCCTTGACCATGAATACAGCCTCCACGCTGCCTTCAGCCACAAAACCCTGAGTGTCCAGCATGATGCCCTGGTCAAACCCTCTTTGATAGGCATCCCGGCGTGCCAGCATGGCATTAATGTAGTATCCCGCTGCCTTCGCTTCTACCGGCATCGACTCCGGATGAATCTTGCGCCATTTCGCGAAGCAGGCACGGATGGGCTTGCTCACATCGCCATAGTCCACTGTTGCGGGCACGGCGAAAATGGACATATCCAATTTCACGTCTGGCACCAGATTGGCGAAGGATTCAATGCCCCAGAATGCCACGATTTTTACATACCCTTGATTCAGACGATTTGCCTTAACCGTTTTTACCACTGCCTTTTCGAGCTCTTCCCTGGTCTGGGCGAGCTCCATGCCCAGGAACTTCGCCGAGTTCCACAAACGCTGCATATGGAGGTCACTCCGAAAAGCAACCGGCGCGGCAGGAGAAGGAAAAACAGCGAACACCTCGAAAAGCGCTGATCCACGGCTAAAGGCATGGGAGAAGATGTGAACCGTTGCTTTTTCCCATGGGATCAATTTTCCGTTAAACCATACCTTTCGCTCCTCACTCATCATAATATGCTCCTTTTTTGATCGAAAGGGGATTCCCCTTCCTTGTTTTTTTATCCATAAAGCCCCAGCGCCCTTGGCAGGACCATAATGAACCACGGGAAATAGGTAATAAGACCCAGCGTAACGAGTTCCGCTGCAAGAAAAGGAAAAACGGCTCTAATACTTTCCTCATAGGTACATCCGGCGATGCGCGTCGCTGTCAAGAGAGTCATCCCAAAAGGTGGAGTGATCATGCCAATGTTCAGGTTGACCATGAACACCAGCGCAAAATGAAGAGGGTCGACTCCTGCTTGAATGGTAGCTGGAGCCAGCACTGGGACCAAGATCATAGTAGCGGGCAAGATATCCATGAACATGCCGACGATGAGCAAGAACACATTGATCAAGAGAAGAATCGTGTATGGATTGCTAGTGACGGCATGGATGAGGGTATTGACCTTCACCGGCAACCCTAACCGAGTTACAAACCAGCCGAAAGTATGTGCCGTCGCCAGAAGCAGGAAGATCATCCCCGTTAACCGAGCGGTAAAAAGCGCTGAAGGTATCAGATCTCTGAAATGAAGTGTCCTGTATACAACCATGCCGACGGCAAAGACATATCCGACGGCAATGCATGCGGCCTCCGTTACGGTAGCAATTCCTGTGAGCGCAGAACCCAAGATAATCGCAGGAGTGAATAGTGCAAGCGATGCATACCCAGTCGCACTCAGTATTTCCTTTAGGCTAGCCCGCCTTTCTCGTCGGGGGAATTTGTGACGAGCCGCGGCTATCGCGCTCCAAACCATCAGACACAGCCCCATCACAAGACCGGGCAAGAAACCGGCCGCAAACAGGGCGATGACGGAAAGACCGGTAAGATGAGCATAGATGATCATGATGATGGAGGGAGGTATGATAGGCCCTATAATGGATGCTGCTGCGGTTACGGCAGCGGCATAGGCCGGTGGATAGCCCTCTTTTTTCATCCCCGGAATGAGGATGTTACCGATGGCCACACAATCGGTGACTGCCGCTCCGGTCATTCCTGCAAAAATAATGGAACTACCAATCGTGACATGAGACAACCCTCCCCGAAAATGACCGATCAGCAGATTAACCCATTTGAGCAATCGATCGGTCATCCCGGCTCTATTCATCAGGTCTCCTGCTAGAATGAAGAAGGGCACTGCAATCAGAAGAAATTCTTCTACTGAGGAGTGATAGCGCGTGGCAAGTATTCGGAGAAACGGCAACCCTCCCATATCCCATAGGCCGGGTATCGATACGATACCCAGCCAATATCCGATGGGAACGCCGATGGCGAGAATGATGATGGTCAAAATGATCAGAAAGAATGACATGTTGTCTCTCCTTGTTACTCGCTAGTCCGGTATTCTGCGTCGCGGTCCCGCTTACATTGATTTCCTAGGCAGCCTTTCCCTCACGAGGTTGCGTAAAGGAAACAACATCGTTCAACAGCATAGAAATCAATTGAATCAATTGCACAGCAGCACTGACCGGGACAGCCAGAATGGACCATGCCCAGCTGATTTGAAGCGCCGGGAGGAAAGTCACCCGCGACTCCATGGTAATGCTAATACCCCATATCAGCACCACCAGCAGGAAAAGCCCGATCAGAAGGTGGGAGACTATGTTGCATAACAGCAGTGCCCGTCCGGACAATTGGCTAGTGAGAGCTTCAACCCCTAGATGGTCCCTTTCCCGAAGCGCAATGCTAATGCCCAGTAAACCGGCCCAAACCATGACCAGGCGAGCCAATTCCTCCCCCCATTGAAGCGGCGCTTCAAGGACATAGCGACAGAACACGTGCAAAAGAACTTCGATTGTCATAAAGATGATCAGGGTAATGCAAAACCAGCAGGTTACTCTATTGACCTCTTCACTAAACCGGTCCCAAACGTTCTGGATACTTCTCAAGCGCTGCATTTTACTTTCCTTCCAAAAGGAATAATTGGATATCCCCTGCGCAACGATGATGAAACCCGTTTGCGCAGGGGATCAAGTTTATTTGCCGTAACGCAACAGGAGGTTTTCACCTGTTATTTTATCAATTC
>JAHECH010000152.1 GCA_024641835.1 Deltaproteobacteria bacterium | reverse complement strand
GCGCGCCTGTGATGCCGATCACATAGGCGTGACCCGTGTGCGCATAAAGAGCTTTGAGGGTTTCCCGCACCTCGGGAATCCTGTCATCTATGTCCCGGATCAAACGGGCGACGGTCCGCACATCGCCTGCAATGACCTTTTCAACAGCGTTTACCATCAAGATACCCTCGGCCTTCAATTGTTCTCTGCCTTCGGCATGATGTCACAGCCCAACGCGACATTCATGGTTTCGCCACAACGATTTCAAAAACCTTTTCAAGGTAGACTCCACCTTCTCTTACCTGGCTCAGAGAGCCTGACTTTTCAGGATACACTGAAAACAACGTCGTTTTTCCGAAAACCTGCTTATTTTACAAGAGGTTGGACAATTCAAGCAGTTTCGCAGCCCAGATTTTAAAAACTACCGAACCAAGCCGCGGCGGGATAACACCTGCTATGCTCATTTGAACGCTTCAGGAAGCGCAAAATTAACCTCTCGTAAGGACTAAACAATCAGAACTAGCCCGACCAACGAACAAGCAGGCACTTCCTCAGGCTCTGACCTTCCTCCTACTGGATACATCGTCCAACCTAGCCCAGTCGCCATGCTAAAGACATCAAAACCTACAGCCTCCATCGAAGGCCGAGACCGCAGCGGCCAACGACACCCCTTACCGCGACCCAGTGCCTGGCAATCCATTTTGAAGCAAAACACATTTTTACAGGACCCCGCAGCAAATCCCAGTGCTAGATAGTAGCCATCGTAAAATGCCCTTGACTCGACTTCGGATACTACAAAAAAGACCTTCTTGTATTCTTTTCCCAACAACCTGTAGCGGCCTGCTTCATCAATCTTTCCCTTGATGTAGCATTCGTGAATTTTAGCTCCCGCCGCATATTCCGGCTTCACATCTACTCTTATCACCAAGGCATACGTGTAGTCTTTGACTATCTCTTTTGTCTCCGCTGCACTCATAGAGTAAGGAGGGCAGTGTTGATTAGTCCCATACTCAGCGCATTTTGGTATGCTACACTTAGCTCGAACTCTTTCCTGCACGACCAGAGATGAGGCCTTAATCATGAGAGCATCAGAGGCACCGCAATCCAAGGCAAGCTGTCTATACTTCTCAAGATCTTTTATTATTAGGTCGGGACTTAATATGGACACCTTGCGAGGCCGAGCACCCATTAGTTTATCTCCCCCCTCTACGTATCGCGCTCACGCGAGCTGCCCCTGGACTCATTGTAAGAAGCCAGAGCGGTTAATAATCATTTCTTGTTCACCCCACGTTTCTCAAGCACGTGATCTAGGAGAAATGCTGCAGTGAGTCGCGCAACATTTGCAACTACTTCAGCGCATTTTAAACTCGCTCCTGTTTCCAAAAATACCTTGCTATCGCTTGGATCGGCAAGATTATAGGACCTACCAAGCGCTCGTTTTTGAATTTCATCACACTGCAGGGACCCGAATTTGTTTTCGATTTGTTTTGCCAGCCTGTATCCGAGGGAAAGAGATAGCATAAGCGCTTTTTCGTCTGACAGCTCCTCCTTTGAAACTAAAAGCCCCAACGCCATTAGCCCCCCTAACGCTGCTCCGCAAGTTTTCCCGTGCAAGGAGACTCCCCCGGCCAAGGGAGTTGACGCTTTGATGCATTCTCCATTTCCTAATCCCATATGATCTTGTAAAGCCTTAAGAACACATCGTGAACAACCATGATACTTTATCTCATAAGATCTTCCGGCTTCCTCAATGCGGCTCAGTAATGCTTCCCTCGATACCTTTGACAATGTTTGAACCTCCTTCGATAATATTCTGCCGACCCGGGTACGGTCTAAGATTACTCCACAGTCTGGCCCGCTCTAACGTGGCTGCTGCCCTTAAGACTTTCGCATCTTCATACAGTTTTCCGATGATCTGCAGACCTACAGGTAGGCCTGTATTTGTTAGCCCCCACGGAATGCTTGCAGCCGGCCAGCCCAATAGATTAAAAGGATAGGTTAATGCTATGTAATTCAATGCATGCACCTTCTTACCCTCTAGTAAACGGGGCCAGTCCATATCAATAGAAAACGGCGATACTGCAACAGTTGGGGTAACTATCAGATCATATTTTTCGAAAGCGTTCTGGAATTCATTGCACAAAAGATGGCACCGATTTGCAGCTTCTGCGCAGTCACTCCCTTTAGCCTCTAAGCCGGCGATTATCAGTTTGATGAACTTCTTCTCAAGCACCGCCTTCCTGCTGGCGAAATCATCTCCGAGAGCTGCTGCACAATCCGCAGCAAAAAGCAGCTGAAAAGCCTCGTGAGGACATGGTATCCTTAAGTCAACTTTCTCAACGTAGCACTTCAGCTCGGCGAAAACCGTTAAGACTTGTTCTGCTCGGTAAAGGACCTCTCGCTCCAAGACTGTTTGCCCCAACTCAGGGCACCAGGCGATATTAAAATCCCTTACGGGCCTTTTTATTTCTTCCCGATGCTCCACCCTCATGGGCACTGAGGACAAATAGTCACATCTATCTCGACCACCTATCACGTCCATAACCAGCGCAGAATCTTGAACAGTCCTCGTGATCGGACCAGTATGTACCAGCCGCCGATACATATTCTGCCAGCCGGGCAGGATTGGCCCCACGGGAACGACTCCTCTAGATGGCTTGAAACCGAATACACCACAAAAGCTAGCAGGAATTCTGATCGACCCACCAGCGTCATTCCCTATGCCGATAGGCCCCATACCGGACGCAACCGCTGCTGCCGCTCCGCCACTCGATCCTCCCGCGGTAATCTTAATATTCCATGGGTTTCTCGTACCTCCGAAGATAAGGTTATCCGTAACAGCTTTATAACCAAATTCTGAGGTATTCGTTTTGCCTAGAATGATAGCTCCGGCTGCCTTAAGCCTAGTCACTACAATGTCGTCAAATTCAGGGATGTAGTTTTCATAAAGTTTAGAACCGAAGGTTGTCCGCAGGCCTTTTGTACAAATCAGATCTTTTATCGATACAGGCACCCCATGGAGAGGTCCAAGCTTTTCGCCTCGGTATAGTGCGCTCTCTGCTGCCTTTGCCGATAATCGGATTTGTTCTTCGTTATACGTACAGAAAGCATTTACTATAGGGTTAATTTGATCTATTCGATCCAATATAGCGCCAATCACTTCAACTGGAGAAATTTTTCTATTTCTAATGCTCTCAGCCAAATCACTCGCCGACATGTAAAGTATGCTTTCGTCTCGCATCGAAATTTTCCTACCCGTCAAAAAACGAAACCAGATCCAGGCAAGCCGGGCATTTCATCATACTTTTGAAAAGCTTTTTCTTTGAATCCGGCCGTACCTAATTCTTAACAATTTTCTCACAAGTTCCTCATAAATCCCGACTGAGACTGTCTTCATCCGACTAAGCAAACCGTCTTTTCCCCGATCCCTAATAACTTCCTTTGCAGGTCGTTGTTATCTTAAATAAACAGCACTCAGTACCAAATTCAACAAAAGGGGCGTCTTTTCGACTAGGGGTACGTCTGAGAAGTATTTAAATCGGCTCATCCAAACTTTCTCCACTCGGTCGAAATAACAATTGAACAAGTCCGATTACTTTCGCAACTTCATACTAGTTTACCTGACACGAACTCAACTCCCTTCTTTTCTTTAGGAAGTCACCAAATCCCCTTACCCCGTTCCCAATAAACGACATTTCGCGATTTTTCGTATGCCTGTCCATTTCATAGAAGCCGCGTAAGCACGAATTCTTATCAAGTAAAGCTTCCACACACCTCCCGATTATATTGCCGCCATCCCGAGAAAGCTCATCGCAGATCGTATCTTGCCACTTCCGAACTTGGTCCCTAATCATCATTAGCTGACGATGCGAACTTTCCGCTCCCCCAAAATGTGCGTACCTTATAGGTTGATCAGGAAGCCGCAACATGCGGCTAATGCTGTCTAGATAAGCGTACAACCAAAATGTAGGCGGCGATGCTGGCCGGAGATATCAAACCTACCAAACGAAAAGTAAACACCCGCAGCCTCACCAACGAAAAGCCTGCCTTTATACTCGAAAGAAAGGTGGTGAGCAGAATGACCAAACGTTTCAATATTTCCAAGGTCTTTTATATCGCTGTTCGTATGTGGTATTAAGCGCTGTCTTTCAATAGGTCTCGGCTTCCCGAAAAATATCGCTGCTTCCCCAAGTGTGTTCACGCTCTTTTCCCATAACGACGAAGGATCAGTAAGGTGTTTAACCGCCCTTTCATGGCATATAACCTTCGCTTCTGGATAATACTGCAGTAATTCGCCTAGGGCTCCAGCGTGATCTATATGCACATGAGTAAGGAATACATAATCAAGCCTGTTAAGCCCGAGTTTTGATAGTCCGTTTATTAGCCGACATGCGCTAGTCGCTGGACCAACATCGACGAAAATGGGGTCAATCCGAATCTCCCAAAGGAGTTATTTAGGTAAAATTGCAATCTTCTATACCCAGGTCGTGAGCTTTACCACATGCTGAGGAGCGGGCTTATTGGTACTATCGTGCCCTTGAGTAAGAAGAACTGGCAGTTTAGTTCTTCTTGCTCAAGGGAACTCAAAAAAAGCGCTTGCACTGGGCCAAGTTAAGGCCATAGGTTCCTTCCCTAGTTTCAAGACCTTTGCATTTTCCTTGAAAAGGGAGGAACCCATGAGCCTTGTGAGAAAGTTTATCGTATCTCTGCTCCGTTTGAAAGAGATCTTTGTGGTCGATTACGAGTTCAAAATAAGAGACAGAGCTTTGCATCTTTGGGTGCGACCCTACAAAAGCGGTTGCCTATGCCCTCAGTGTGAACGCCGATGCACTATCCTGCACGTATGCGCTTCACCCAGAATGTGGCGAGACATGCCCGTATGTGGATGGAGTGTCTTTTTCTGCTATCACCCCAAGGAGATCTTCTGTCCCACCCACGGTCGCATCCAGGAAAGGATCCCCTGGGCAGAACCCTACGCTCGTATCACCTATCGCTTTGAGTATGCCTTGCTCGTTTACGGCCAGCTGATGACTCAGAAGGCCACCGCCCGACTCCTTCACATATCGGCTTCCACCCTCTCGGATCTCCTCCACCAAAGCATCACCCGATTGCGGGATGGCCATAGGATTAGAGGGTTGACATCCATCGGTATGGATGAGATCTCCTACTGCAAGGGCCATAAATACGCTACCATCGTCTACGACCTGGATCGATCTTGTGTCGTATGGGTCGGCCAAGGTAAGGGCCGGGATACGATCGACCTCTTCTTTCAGGAAAGCCTCTCCCCCTATCAGAGGGACCAGATTCTTTGGGCCGCCTGTGACATGAGTGAAGCCTACATAGGGGCCATTCAGGAGCATTGCCGTAACGCCACCCTGGTCCTAGATCGTTTCCATATCGTCAAGGCTATCAATGCGGCCCTTGATGAAGTCCGCAAGGAGCAATGGAGGGAAGCCTCCGCCCAGGAACGCAAAATACTTAAAGGGCTTCGCTGGCTCCTTTTCAAACACTCTTCCACCCGTTCAAAGAACGATTCTCGTATCCTCCATGCTCTCCAAAGAGGCAACCGCCGCATCTACAGGGCTTGGCTCCTCAAGGATGAATTCGAGCACTTCTGGGACTTCAAGACCCAGTGGGCCGCTGAAAGATTCCTCAAACGCTGGACTACAGCAGCACTCAGAACTCGTCTCGAACCCATGCGAAAACTTGCCAATACCGTCAGAAAATACAGCACCCAAATCATCTCTTTCGTCGAATCTCGTCTGACCAATGCCGTAGCCGAGGGACTCAATAGGATCATCAAAATCGTCAAAAACCGAGCCAGTGGATTTCGAACCTTGGATGCCTTCACCGATATGATCTTCCTCACAGTCGGTGACGTAGATATTCCAGCGCAAATCCCGGCTGAGTTTCGGGCCCTATGAAAAACACAAATAACCAGTACCATCCTGTTTCAGCATGCTTTTCCCTAATTGGGAATTTCGGATATAGCCCGAAAATGTTATCTGTGTCGCATAGAAGCCACACGCCGAAAAACCCTCTATAACCCGTCATCCTCTGTTTCAACTCGATTAAGTGCTCTTCTCCCGCGCTCCTATCCATATGCACTTATCCCGATCGCTGTCTGATTGAACACCCTCAACCTGCTCAATCAAAACGCCGAAAGATTTTAAATCAATCTTGGACCTAGCACATGAAAAACCCCCCATTCACTCCTATCACCTGTCCTGTAATATACTCACTCGCACTGCTTGAAAGAAAGAGGACAGTGCCTACCAGATCCGCTGGCCGACCGAGCCTTCTCAGAGGAATTCTCTTTACCAACTTTTCCTTCTGAGGCTTCGGCATCAGCTCTAGCATGGCCGTGTCGATAAACCCGGGTGCAATAACATTGACCCGAATATTATAACTGCCCAGCTCCCTGGCCATCGCCTTGCTTAGACCCTCTATCCCTGCTTTTGATGCACAGTAGTGCGCAGTCAGCTTCGCACCAAATTGCGCGTTCACGGAAGACAAATTTACAATTGAACCTCTTTTCCTTCGGATCATGTATCGCGCAACTTCCCTGCAGGTCAAAAAAGACCCAGTCAAATTCACTGCCAATGTCTTATTCCAATTATCTCTCTCAAGGTTAACAAACTGCGCTGGTTCGCTAATTGCCGCATTATTAACGAGAATGTCTATCACTCCGTGCTCAGCGATACATTGATCTACAAACGCTCGAACTTCGAATTCGTTAGAGACATCGGCAATGAAAGCATGGCACTCATACCCAAGGTCCCTCAGCTTATTTTGCAAGGTAACCGCTTTGGTGGATACATCAACTAAGACAGTCCTTGCTCCAGTTTGAGCAAACCCGCAGGCGACAGCTTCCCCTATACCTCTAGCTGCACCAGTCACGATCGCCACCTGTCCGCTCAAATCTTGGTATTGTATCTTGTAACGATTGGAAGTTTTTGGCACGGCATACCTCGATCTATTTGTCTATTCCAGCGTACTTTAACCCCAAATCTTTCGATACTCCACCTGCTATGAAAAGCTTAGTGTAGTGCTCCTTATCTGCACCAACGTATTTATACAGAAGTTACTAATCCCTAAAGGCCAAGTTTACGGGCTATAATGTTTTTCATAATCTGGCTTGTTCCCCCACCTATTGGCAGCACTAGAGAATCCCGCACGTACCGCTGTATATCGTACTCCATAGCATATCCGTATCCACCGAAAATCTGCATACCCTGCAGAGCCACGTTTTTTGCAACTTCCGTTGCGTAGTACTTGGCCATAGCTGACTCGATTGCTGATGGTTTGTTATTTTGCAAAAGCCATGCTGTACGTTGAATAATGAGGCGCGCAGCTTCGATCTCTGTATACATCTCCGCCAGCATATGTGCGATTGCCTGAAATTTCCCGATGGGTTGACCAAATTGTTGTCTTTCTTTTGCGTAACCGACTGCCTCTTCAAAAGCGCCTTCTGCCACACCAAGCCCACATGCAGCTACCTCTAGATGTTCAACCTCTAGGGTGTCCATCAATTGTGCCCACCCTCTGTTTTCAAATTCGCTTCCACCAAGTACATTGCTCGCAGGGACGGCAACATTTTCGAAAAGGACCTCACATGCACTCGACCCTTTGTATCCGAGCTTTTTGATCTGTTTCATTGAAACACCTTCTGCTTTACTTGGCACTATAAGCAGGGTAAGCCCTTTGTATTTTGGGGAAGCCTTTTTATCTGTCCGAATTAATGTTATCATATAGTCGGAGTAATCAGCACCGGTAATAAACGTCTTTGACCCATTTACTATATATTGATCTCCCTTTTTTACACCAGTAGTCTGAGCTGAAGAAGCATCCGAGCCGGCATTTGGTTCAGTGAGAGCATATGAAAAAAGAATTTTCCCCTCCGCTAGTCGGGGCAGATACATCTTTTTCTGAGCAGTGTTTCCTGATTTTGCAATGTTTTCCCCACCATAAAAGGCACTCATTACATACACCCACCCCAGTGCCGGGTATCTCTTTGAGATTTCCTCAACTACTATAACTGCCCCATACAGATCTCGCCCTAGTCCGTCATATTCAGTCGGGATTGTCAAGCCTGTGACTCCAAGATCAGCCAATTTAACGAACAGAGTTCTTGGGAATTCATCTTTTTCATCCAGCTCCCTGACGAGCTCCCGCGGGCATTCCTTTTTGACGAATTTCCTCACGGTCTCCTGTAACATCCGATGCTCTTCCTTAAGCGCAAAATCCATTGCCTACCTCCCTTTTAACGGTTTTCTATGCATCATAAGAATATAGTCAAAGCTCATGACTGTTTGCTCATTCTGGTTTATGACGTTATACTTAAGAATTACAATCCC
>JAHECH010000151.1 GCA_024641835.1 Deltaproteobacteria bacterium | reverse complement strand
TTAAACTAACTTTTCAAGAAGCAATTTCTATTACCTTAAATTGCACAACAAAATATCGAATACCTGAACCCATTCGCTCCGCCCATCTCCTTGTCAATAAGCTCAGAAGGGAGGCGGAAGGGTAGGGCGCTCGTGCTTTAGACGTTTCCCACGCCCTGCTCTTCGTCAGGTGTTGCTTCCTCTATGTCCTGGAGCTGGGGCTTGTAGCCTTCTCTCACTGGAGCTCCATCCAGCGTTCTTACGGGTGGCAGAGGATTCGCCTTTGCATGTTTCTCGAGTTCGTTCTCCCACTTCTTCTTTGTGTCATCGTCTAGAGTGTTCCAACCCAGACGTCCCCTGCACCTAGGGAAGGCCGAACAGCTCAGCCATGGAGCGCGCGCACCTCGCCTCAGATGAAGCGGCGAATTGCACTTTGGGCACGGGAGGTCTGTGAGAACAGGTGGGGCCTTGGGTAATCTGATGAGGCCCTTTTTATCGAGGCTGACGATCCCATCGCAATCGGGATACCTGATGCAACTCAGAAAAGCTCCATACCGACCTCTTCTCAGGAGGGTTGGCCCCCCGCACACAGGACAGGCTATATCGCTTTGTTCTGGAGCCGATGGTTTGCCGGAGCGGTCAATGGGTGCAGCGTACTTGCACTTTGGATAATTGGCACAGCTCAGAAATCGGCCCCTTTTGCCGAAGCGATAAACCGTATCACCGCCGCATTTCGGGCAAGTATACGGGGCAGGCTGGGTTTCGGCTTTTGCGTGGCCGAGCGCTTTGTAAGCCCCATCGAGACTTCGTTTGAACGGGCCATAGAAGCGGTGAAGCATCTCCACCCAGTCCGCGTGCTCCTCCTCGATATCATCCAGCTGCTGCTCCATGTCCCGAGTGTAGCCAACCTCCATGATTTCGGGAAAAGCTTCGATGAGCTTGTCTGTGACCACTTTGCCGAGGTCGGAAGCGTAAAAGCGGTTCCGGATTTTTTCTACATACTTCCTATGCTGGATAACCTGGATGATCTGCGCATAGGTACTCGGCCTCCCTATGCCTTCCGCCTCCAGCTTCTTCACCAGGGAAGCTTCCGTGAAGCGAGGGGGAGGGGAGGTGAAATTCTGTGCAGGATCAATCTGAATGGCCGTCACCTCCTGGCCCTCGATCATGTGGGGTAGGGTCGCCTCCTCCGAGGCGTCAGGCACGCCGGTGAGCCTGTAATGTCCGTCAAAAACCAGGACCCGGCCGGTAGCGCGAAAGAGCAGTTCCCCTGAGTCATCCTTTCCCGAAACCAGCGCGGTGGTCGCATCCCACTGGGCATCGGTCATTTGGCAAGCAATGAAACGCTCCCAGATGAGCTTGTAGAGCTTGTAATGGGATTCTTTTAGGGATGATCTAACCTTTTCCGGCAACAGGTTCACATCGGTTGGCCGAATGGCTTCATGCGCTTCTTGAGCAGCCTTGTTGGAGGATACGAAAACATTCGGGGCTGGTGGCAAGTACTGATTCCCGAAACGCTTTTCAATGAATTCCCTGGCCATGCGCAAGGCTTCGGGAGAGAGGTGAGTTGAATCCGTTCTCATATAGGTGATCAAACCGAGGGATCCGATCCCGTCGATGTGGACTCCTTCATAGAGCGTCTGGGCAACACTCATCGTGAACTGAGCCGTGAAATCAAGCTGATTTGCTCCGGCTTGCTGAAGGGTGCTGGTGATGAATGGCGCGGCAGGATGGCTCTTCGTTCTTCTGGTCTGAATGGACCTCACTTCCCACGGGTGACCGACTGGGGTACTTCCGACCAAACGCACCGTCTGCTGCGCTTTGCCGTTGGGTTGATTATTTTCACCTTCGATTCGCTTCTCCAGATGGAAGCCTGCTCGTCTCGCCGCTCCCAGGGCCGTCTCAGCATCTTTTGCTTCAAACTTTTTCCCGCCCACTTCGACGAGGTCTGCAAAAAAGCTGCTGTGCTCGGAAAGCCAGTGGTTCTTTTCGCTGACGGTTCTCCCGTTCGATTTTCTCCCGTTTCGTCTTTCAGGCGCTTCAACCAGCCAGGTTGTCCATTCCTGTGCTACAGAAGCAGCCTTGTCGGTCAAGGTGGTGAAATATCCTGTCACCTTCCAGTATTCTTCAGGTATGAAAGATTCAATCTCCCTTTCCCGTTCGACAATCAGCCGGACTGCCACGGATTGGACGCGACCGGCACTGAGACCTCCCCCGACCTTTTTCCATAAAAGGGGTGATACCTCGTACCCGACAATCCTATCGAGGATTCGTCTTGCCTGCTGCGCATTGACTTTATCCATATCGATCTTCCGGGGATTCTGAAATGCTCTCTGCACCGCGCTTTTTGTGATGGCATTAAAGACGACCCTTTTTGAATTCTCCGGCTTCACATGGAGGGACTCCACCAGATGCCAAGCAATCGCTTCCCCTTCCCGATCCAGGTCGGTCGCCAGCCAGATGCCTGCTGCATTCTTTGCAGCCTTTCTAAGCTCCGCGACGGTGGCGGATTTCCCCTTGATAATCTCGTAGGTAGGCTTGAAATCATTTTCCAGGTCGACGCCGGGTACAGGGTCTTTGACCCCTTTCGGGTTCCTATCCGGCAAGTCGCGAACATGCCCTACGGAGGCCATGACCACATAATCCAATCCAAGGTACTTGTTCAGGGTTTTCGCCTTGGCCGGCGACTCCACGATGACCAGCTGTTTACTTTTCGTTTCTGGTTTTGCCGGCATCCTCTTTTTCTTTGATGTTTGCACCGATTTTACAGCCATTTCAATATGTCGACCCTCTTTTATTAAAATTTTTATTAACGTATCAACGCCATCTTTTCATGACGTCATCATCTTTTCATGACGTCATCATCTTTTCATGACGTCATCATCCTTTCATGACGTCATCATCCTTTCATGACGTCACCATCTCTTAATGGCGTCATCGAACGAAGAGTTTGCCCGGGAGCTGGCGGACAAGCCCTTTTAGTTCCATTTTCATCAATATGCTCGATACGGCTCCTGGCTCCAGATTCCCCTGCCTGGCAATCTCATCGATGTGAAGGGGATAATCCCCAATGATTTCATAGAGGAGCTTTTCCGAATCCTCCATCAAGGGGAGTCGGTATTGCAAGAAAGTGTCCGTTATTGGTGCAAAAGCATAATTGAGACCGAATTCGTCAAGGATGTCATCCGCATTCTCGATCAGCCTGGCGCCCTGTTTGATCAGATGGTGACAGCCAACGCTCTTGAATGAGTCGATACTACCCGGCACCGCAAACACTTCTCTCCCTTGCTCAAGTGCGAGGCCAGCCGTAATCAGTGAACCGCTTTTCTTCGTCGCTTCCACAACCACTACGCCTTTGCTCAGCCCGCTGATGATTCGGTTCCGAATCGGAAAGTGCTTCGGCTCCGGAGGTGCACCCAGGGGAAACTCGGTGATCGCTGCTCCATTGTCAGTGATTTTCTCAAAGAGCTTCCTGTTCGAGCCGGGATATATGACGTCGATCCCGGTGCCCAGTACGGCTACAGTGAAGCCTTTCCCCTCAATGCAACCCCATTGGGCTGCCGAGTCGATTCCCGTTGCCATTCCACTCACCACACCCAGTCCCCGCCTCGCCAAACCTTGAGCGATTTTTTCTGCTGCTTTCAGTCCGTAAGGCGTCGGGTTGCGGGATCCCACGATAGCCACAAAAGTGCTCTTAGAGGGGATGTCTTGTCCCCTGAGGTAGAGAACCATGGGAGGATCATGGATCTCTCTTAAGGGTGCCGGGTAGAGAGGGTCTGCGTAGGTGATGATCCTCGCTCCAAGCTTCCCCAATTTTTTTACCACACGGGATGGATCAGGAGAGAATTCGCGCTTGACGATTCTCAAGGCGAGTTCTTTTCGAATGTTCTCCACGGACATCAAATCATGCAGCTTAGCTTGGAAGATTTCCTCCGGGCTGCCGAACTTTGCGACAAGATTCTTGATGCCCACGCTGCCAAGACCTGGAACCAGGGACAAGGCGAGCCAATCAAATGTGTTCTTGGTATAGCGATTATCCATGGGCCTGCTCACGCTTCAGGCAAAGAGATGGCGGGAGTATAAAGCAAAGAGCTTTCGAATAGTCAAGCTTTTTGTTCTTGTTCGCCGCTGGAGATGGATGTCATTTGACGACGCAGGCGGGTACGGAGGCTAGGAAATCAGGTGGTTCCACCCAGGGCATGCCTTTGATAAAGGCGCCAGGAGGGAGTTCCTCTTTGCATGAGAGAACGACCCCAATGGCTGTGTCTGGCTTTGCGTCGATGACAATGAGTTTTCCCACGGAGTGTTCATAGATGGTTTTACCTTCCATGATTTTTCGCGTGAAATCCTCTAGATAATCCTCCTTTCCAAGGACATCGACGACGTCTTTGGATATGTCTTTGATGGGATAACGGTTGAATTCGAGGATCGGTCTCTTGTGCAGGCTGACGATATCAAAGATCGATCCCGTTTGAATGCCGTCCTTAAATCCACCATCCAAATAAACGATGGTATATTCCCCGATCACCTCCCTATTGTTAGCAACCGCAACGATGTTGCCGTAGAGCCTTGGATCCGTAGGCATGGGCTGGAGACACGACCCTATCGACTGATGGGGAAGGACAATGTCATCCACAAACACCTCAGAAAAAGTTTTTCCCACCTCTGCAAGGTACATTCCTTCTTTCGCATGCTCTTTTACGGTCAAAGTCCCCCGGATAGAGACAACGTACCCAAGAGGCTTGTTGGTAACGGGGTGTCTGATCAACTCAGAAGTTTCCGCTATAGTAAAAGTCTCTCCAGGTTTGATATCTTTCGTTGACCCGAAATCGACAAACACTTTGTCTCCTGTGGAGATCACCATCTTAGACGTGACAGCGGAGTCGATCCTTCCCAGGGGCTCTACTTCGACTAGGGAAAAGTAGCCGATGGATTCCATATCCACCTTATAAGAAAGGTCTATGCCCTTCAGCACAGGCTCTGTTTTGGCAACCTCCTGTATGGGTTTCTTTGCAGCGGGTTCTGCTTTTTTGGCACTCTCTTTTTCGAAAAGGGTGATGACCTCTCCTGTTCTGAGGACATTGGGATTGGTGATAAAAGGGTTCATTTCCCAGAGTTTGGGCCAAAGCGTTGGATCGCCGTAGTATTTTTCGCAAATGCTCGACAGCGTATCCCCTTTTTGAACAACATGCTTGCTCGGTTGAGAATTAGCCAAAGGGCAAAAGAACGAAAACAAACAGACAAAAGCAAAAAGAAACGTAAAAACGCAAATCTTTTTCCCTTTTCCTTGTTTCATCATAGCCACACACCTGAAAGATAAATTTGTTATAATTTACAGATTTGATCGAAAATTGTCAATAGCAATTGCAGTTAAGGGAAACGGGGAAGCCCCTGCCATACACCGAAGCCATTTGTCGAGAGAGGGTTAAAGCAGGGTTTTTCAATAGCCAGGGGTTCCAACGGACGTGGCTCTTTTCGCGTTACGCTATTTTGACCTTTCCTCTCGCACAAAGGCAGAAGGACCTGCCACGATGCTGACGCCCGTATCCAGGGTGAGGACATACATTTCAAAGGAAGAATCGGTCTTTTGATTGATGACACCAGAGATTCCCTTGTATCCTTTGGTCATTTGTACCCGATCGCCTTGCTTGTACATGAGATTACCTCTTCCGAGTCGTGTAAGAAGACTTTTCCGTTAACCCGCGGCAGATTCCTTTTCCCCAAAAACTCCCCAAATTGTCAAACCTCCCCTCCTTCAGCGAGTTGCGTCTTGATCTTCCTGAGAGCGTGGAAAAAGGCTTCCTCCTCGGCTGCGAACGCAGCCGCCTCAGGGTGACCTCCGCCCGTAAGAAGAGGGATTCCAGCCTTTACTCCTTCGATCAGGGAAGCAAGGTCGATGCGGCAGGCCATTCCTCTCCGTAGCTCGCAAATGATGCGGTCCTTCCATTTCTGCCAGATTCCGACGACCAGATGAGGATATTTCCATCTCAATTCCGATGCGATGAGGCCGCAAACTCTGATTTTGCTCTCAATCCTGATGAGGATGTACCTCGGCCGAATGAGCTCTCTGATTGAATCAACCACCTCTCTCATCAACCAGCTCTTTTCATGCTGGATCAAGTCATGGATATTGGAGAGAACTTGATTCTCGCACAATGAGCGGAGAGCTGTATCCAGGGAGTCGGCAGCTTGTGCTTTGACGAGAAAATTCAAGGCAAGATGGGTTGTGCCCGCTTCCTGAACCAGGAAGCTCGCGTGGATTCGCTTCGCCGTCTCTTTCAGGCTCTCCTGGAGTCCTGGCGAGAATTCCTGGAACAGGGGGACCCGCTCCAACCACGTTTCCGTATAAAGCCCCATGTAGAGGACTTCCTTCTCGAAAAAGGTCTTTTCTTCAAGAAGCTCCCAGGCGAAGAGGCAGGTGGGGTAAGCGATGCTGTCCTTCTCCACTGCGGGGTTGATATAGAGAAGATGGGGATCGCCCTCTCCTGAGGGATCGCCCTCTCCTGAGGGATCGCCCTCTCCTGAGGGATCGCCCTCTGCAGAGGGATCGCCATCGCAAGGTGAGCACGTGCCGGGTTGATGATGATCATAGATGAAGACCCTGATTCCCTGATCCGTCAGTTTCTGAATCATGTGAGGCCTGTTGTAGACAGGCATGTCAAGAAATATGAGAAGCTGTGGGTGTTGCTCCAGGATATGACTTTCCGCTTTTTCAAAATCAAAATCAGGCGTCTCCACCCAGTAAAAGCGTGCCGGTCTTTTCAGGAATCGGTGCACGAAATAAGCACTTGTGCACCCGTCACCGTCCCCATGGTAAGCGATCAGGAGAGGGCGATCCCTCAGGAGAGGGCGATCCCTCAGGAGAGGGCGATCCCTTTCTGGGGTTCCTGGTCCAGGATGACAGTTAATGAAATCCCTTGCCTTGGAAAGCAACGCTTCTTCGAAAAAATTCATAACGTATCATCTTCCTGCTGGCAGCGCGAGCGGCCTTAGACATCATCGGAAACGCTCAGGCAGGGGAAGCCTTTTTCTCATGGCGGGGTTTGAGAAGGAAGAGGGCAACCACCCCTGAGAGGAGAATCAAAACAGCCAGGAGTTGTGTTGCTGTGATCCCAGTCCATGGAATCATGCCCCTGTCATCACCGCGGAACCGTTCTGCCAGGAGCCGGGCAGTGCTATGCAAGATGAGGAACCAGACAAATACCTGGCCTTTGAACTTCTTCTTCGTGGTGATAATCAGAAGTATCAGAAAGATGAGGACGCCGCTCAGAAACTCATAGACTTGGGTGGGATGAAGGGGTATCCCCTGGGGAGCCAGCGAGTTGGGCCGGTTGAAGACGACACCCCATGGCAAATCCGTCGGTTTCCCATAGCAGCATCCCGCCATGAAGCATCCAATCCGGCCAATCCCCTGGCCCAGGGCAATGGCTGGCGCCCAGAGGTCACCCACGTTCCAGAATGAGAGATGATGACGCCGCAAGTACCACGCCATGGCGAGAGCGACTGCCAAGAGCCCTCCAGAAAAAACGAGGCCTCCCTGCCATATTTTTATGATGTCCAAGGGGCGAGTGATGTAATAGGAAAGATTGATCACTACGTACATGGCCCGCGATCCCACAATCGCATAGACAATCATGATAAACGCCATATCAACCACTTGCTGAACGGGAAAGCCCTGCATTTTGCCGAGCTTGACAGCCACCAAAATGCCTGTGGTAAACCCGAGGGCAACGAATATGCCGTAAGTGTGGATGGTGAGAGGGCCTATGGAAAAAAGATCAGGGAACATAACGAAACGATATCCTACTGCGGCGTACCAGAGCTTCCTTTACCCCTTCCCGTTCTTGGCTGAAAAAAGAGAATGTACGCTGCAAGCCAGAGCGTTCCTATGGTGACGGCTGAGTCTGCTACATTGAAGGCAGGCCAGTGCCAGCCCAAGGAGCTGAGGTAAAAATCCAGAAAATCGGTGACTTCCCCTAGCCTCAGGCGGTCGATGAGGTTTCCCGTGGCACCCCCTATAACGAGGGATAGTCCAATGACGAGGCGATAACCTTCGTGTTTTGCCTTGCCGAACCAAAGGAGCAACACAGCGATGGCAACAACCGAGGCGGCAATAAGCGCATACAAACTCCAGTCGCTCCCAGGACGATTCATCATTCCGAAGGCCATGCCCCGGTTTCGTACATGGACGAGATTAAAGAAACCGGGAATGACCGGGATCGCTTCGTTTAGAGCAATGGTGCGGCTCACCCAGAGTTTTGTTATCTGATCCAGTATAAGCACGCATGCAACAGGCAATATGAGCTGGAGATAAGCCTTTTTCACAGATGTTGGCGCTCCGTTTCCGCCAAAGCCGTGACGCATCTTTCGCAGATCCTGGGGTGATCTTTGTATTTTCCC
>JAHECH010000150.1 GCA_024641835.1 Deltaproteobacteria bacterium | reverse complement strand
TCATGCTGCTGATTTTCAGCGGGAGTTACCTGAGCGTCCCATCGTTGATTAAAGGCTTTTTCACAATTCTCGGGGTAAAAGTCTTCTACCAACAACTGCTGACCTTCGGTCTGGTTATCGTCATATTGGCCGGGCTCTGGGCCTTGCTGATGAAAACCAAGTTAGGGCTGGCGATCCGCTCGACTGCCGACGACAGGGAAGTGGCCAATCTGATGGGCATCAACGAGAGCCGAGCAGCCATGATAACCATGGGGATCACTGTCGGTTTGGCAGGTTTAACGGGTGCCGTGGTGGTGCCTCTGACCATCCTTGAACCATTCATGTGGATGCACCCTCTGATCATGATGATGGCTGTGGTCGTTCTGGGTGGATTGGGCAGCCTCAAAGGAAGTTTTGTCGGGGCGTACATCCTCGGTTTTGCGGAGTCGCTGGTGGTTTTTTTGATCCCGAAAGGGGCCTTCCTGAAGGGATCGGTGGCTTTATCCGTCATGATCCTGGTGCTGCTCATCAGGCCCGAAGGCCTCTTCGGCGTCTCCTTTGAAGAAGAGAGATGATCATGGGTTTGCTCGGCTTTTATCTTAGAAAGCTGTACTCGACCGTGAGGAGTGAAGTGCTGGTGCTTCCCAGCCGGGTAGTCGTGGTGCTTTTCTTCCTGTCTATGCTTTCCTTGCCCCTCTTTTCCAGCGACCTTTACCTGCTTCGCATCCTGATTCTAGCCAGCATCTTCGCCATCTTCGCTGCGAGTTGGGATCTTCTTTCCGGTTTCACAGGGCAGATGAATTTTGGCCACGCTCTTTTCTTCGGCGTGGGCGCTTACACTGCCGCCTTACTGAATCTGCATTTTCACATCCCTCCCTGGGGAAGCATTCCTTCAGGAGCCCTGGCTGCTGTTTTTGCCGGTCTCGTTATAGGCATACCCTGTTTAAGGCTCAAAGGAACGTATCTCGCCCTCACCACATTGGCCTTCCCGATCATCTTGACGGGAATCGTTTTCGCCCTACCCAGCATAACCGGTGGGGAGCTTGGGATCTCGGGGATAAGCCGCCTTTCCGGATCCCGGATAGGCGATTACTACATTACGGTGGTGCTCATGCTCGGCCTGACGACCCTCATGTGGAAGATCACCGACTCAAACACGGGCATTATTTTCCATGCTATCCGTGAAGATGAACTGGCTGTGAGGGCATCGGGTATCAATACCACCCGGTACAAGCTTCTGGCCTTCAGTCTGAGCGGTTTTTTTGCCGGACTATCCGGGGGGCTATACGCACATTTCATGAGGATTGCCGGTCCCTCAACCCTGGAAGTGCAGTTGTCGTTCACCGTCGTGATCTGGGCCGTATTCGGGGGCATTGTGACGATCTACGGCCCGGTGGGGGGCGTCTTTATCATCTTTCCGCTCCTGGAGTTTCTGCGGTTCTGGCCTGAATACCGGACATTGATGTTCGCCGCAGTGATCCTGTTGATCCTTCTGTACATGCCTGAGGGCTTGATCCCCTGGATCCGCGATAAAATAGAGACGGAGTGTCCACGGTGCAAGCTTAGAAACGTGGCCGTACGCAAGACCTGCCGTGTCTGCACGGCTTCTTTGGACTAGGAGGTTGTAGAAAAACACCTGCTATCCAGGCTGCTCAAAAACGTCCAGATGCAAGGCACCCGAAATTCCGAAGAGTGAGGCGTACATAGGAGTACGTAACGATGAGGAATAAGGGTAACGCCGCAGATGGGCGTTCTTCAGCAGCCTGCTAGAGGATGGAGGAGTATGGATACCAAGCAGGCATACATGTCTAAACCCTGGCTGAAACATTACCCTGCCGGTGTGCCGGTGAATGTGGATATCCCTGGGATATCCGTACCGGAACTTATCGATCGACTGACTGATAAATACACCAGCAAGGCGGCGCTGATCTTCTATGGGAAAAAAATCACCTACGGACGTCTCAGGGAACTGATCGATCGCTTTGCCACAGGCCTTGCCGACCATGGGGTGAAGAGGGGCGACACGGTGGCACTCTATGTGTTGAACTGCCCGCAGTACGTGATCGCCTATTTTGCCGCCCTGAAACTGGGCGCCAAGGTGACGCCCATCAGCCCAGTTTACACCAGCAAGGAGGTCAAGCACCAGCTTGAGGATAGCGAGGCGAGGACAGTGGTCTGTCAGGATATTCTGTACGATAATATAGAGAAAGCTGGAGTAAAACTGGACAGGGTGATCCTTACGAGCATTGGCGAGTATCTCCCAGCCCTCAAGAGGTGGTTCGGGAAGAGCGCCCTTTATAAGGCCTACGGCGGCATGCATGTGCCCTCCCCTGAGAAGATCAAGGAAGCCGGGCTTCTCTCTTTCCAGGACCTGATCGAGAAGTACCCTCCCGAGCCCCCACGGGTCACCATCGACCCTGTCAAAGATATTGCCGTCCTGCCCTACACGGGAGGCACTACGGGTCTGCCCAAAGCGGCCATACTGACCCACCGCAATATGATTGCCCTGCAAGCCCAGGTTCTCAGCTTCTGGCCCCTTTTTGAAGAAGGCAAGGAAGTAAGCATGGCCTTCCTGCCTTTCTTCCACATCTACGGACAGGTGGTGGTGATGCTGGGTGGTCTCGCCTTGGGGGCAACACTCGTTCTTTTCACAACTCCGGACATCGACGATATCCTCTGGGCCATTGAGCGTTATCAAGCATCTGCTTTCTACGGTGTGCCCACCATGTTTGAGTACCTGAAGGAGTACGAGAAAACGGATCGCGTCAACTGGAAACGTCTCAAGCTGATCGTCTGCGGCGCAGACACCCTCCACGAATCCACTATCGATGCCTGGGAAAGGAGAACCGGCTCAAAGATCTTCGAAGGCTACGGCATGACCGAGACCACTGCCGTCAGCCATGGCAGTCCCGTCAATAGACCCAAGAAGGGGTCTTTCGGTGTTCCCATTCCCGGAGTGAAGGCGGCCGTCGTCGACCATTCCGGGATGGACTTGGTGCCTGTGGGCGAGGTTGGGGAATTGATCTTGAACGGCCCCAACATCATGCAGGGTTACTGGAAGCGGCCTGAAGGAACGGTAGAGGCCTTCGTGGAGATGGAAGGCGAAAAATGGCTTCGCACCGGGGATCTTGTCAGCATGGACGAGGAAGGGTACTTCCACTTTTTTGACCGGAAACGGGACCTGATCAAGCATAAGGGCTACTCGGTCTTCGCAAGGCATGTGGAAGAAGTCCTCTATCAGCATCCGCAGATCAAGGCAGCGGGTGTGGTAGGCGTGCCTGACCCGAAGGTGGGCAACCTGATCAAGGCTTACGTTGTTCTTGAAAGTGAGGCTAGGGGCAAAGTCTCTGAAGAGGAGATTATCGAATTCTGCCGTAAGAACCTGGCACACTATAAGGTGCCTAAGATCATAGAATTCAGAGGGGAGTTGCCCAAGACTGACGTTGGCAAGGTCTCCAGGCGGGAACTGAGGGAAGAGGGGGAGGGAAGCTGATATGGCGCAACCCTTCTTGGAGATCGAGGCAATTCGCAAGGATTTTGGAGGACTCCGGGCGATTAATGATGTGAGTTTTTCCATGGGCAGGGAGGAGATATTGGGCCTCATCGGTCCTAACGGTGCTGGAAAGACCACCCTCCTCCGATTGATCACCGCCATTCTGAAACCTGATTCCGGTACCATCCGTTTCAAGGGCAAAGAGATCGTCGGCCTGAAGACGTGGGATATCGTCAACAGGGGCATTGCCTGTACGTTCCAAAACATGAGGCCCTTCAGGCGCCTGCCAATCATTGCCAATGTCATGGTGTCCTGCCTTTCTCCGCGGGCCATGAAGAGGGGGGAATGGGTCAGGAAGATCGAGGCCAAGGCCATGGACGCGTTGGAGTTCGCGGGCATCTCCGATATGGCTCTGGAGAAAGCAGCCACCTTGTCTCAGGGGGATCTTAAGCGGCTGGAGGTGGCGCGGGCCATCGCCACGGAACCCGAGCTCCTGCTCCTGGACGAGCCCTTCGGCGGACTCAGCCCGGCCGAAACCGAACTGATGGCAAAGTCCATCCAGAGACTTCACAAAGGCGGCCGTTTCGGGCGCCTCCACAGCGAAGGCCCGGCGATGGTCATCGTGGAGCATAAGCTGCAACAGTTGATGAAGATCGTGGAACGGATCATCGTGCTCAATTTCGGGACCGTCATTGCCGACGGCAAGCCGGAGGAGATCGTGGCCAATCAGAAGGTCGTAGAGGCCTATCTCGGTCAAAGGGAGATGTGACATTGTTGCTGGAAGTTTCCCACCTGACGGTCTGCTATGATAAGGCGATGCTCATTAACGACCTGAGCATGGGGGTGGACAGGGGTGAACTCGTAAGCCTGGTGGGACCGAACGGGGCGGGCAAATCCACCCTGTTGAGGTCGATCACGGGGATGGTGTCCTGGGAGAAGCGCATCAAGAGGCGCTCGGCCCGGGGAGAGATCACCATCAAAGGCGAAGTGATCTTTGACGGAGAGAGAATCGACCAGATTCCTGCCCATGAGATTGTAAGAAAGGGACTGGTCCACTGTCCCGAAAGGAGGAGGCCATTTAGGGAGATGAGCGTGATGGACAATCTCCTGGCAGGCGCCTATCTCCTGAAGGACAAGAGGCAGATCGAAGAGAACCTGAATAGAGTGTATGAACTCTTCCCCATCCTGAAGGCCCGCTCCAATCAGATATCCGGGACCCTATCGGGCGGAGAGCAGCAGATGCTGGCCATAGGCCGGGCCATCATGTCCATCCCCAAACTCTTGTGTATCGACGAACCCTCCACAGGACTTGCACCGATCCTGAGGAGTGAGGTGTTTGAAAAAATCCGGGAGATCAGCGAACTCGGAATGACCATGCTCCTGGTGGAGCAGGAGGTCAGCACCGTTTTCAAGATGGCCTCGCGAAACTACGTGCTCTCATCCGGCAAGATCATCGCCGAGGGGCACGGCGAGGAGCTCCTTCAAAACGAGGTCATCCGTAAGACCTATCTCGGATTGTAAATGGAATAAATGCGTTTGTATCAGATCTGGCGTTGGCAGGAAGAAGGGCGACCGTGGTTCTCTGCGAATCCGGTCTTCATCGATGGATGCAGAACCTTATTTCATTTTTCAGGCGTGTAATAACAAGCGAGGGGTTTGCTTTGCAAAAGTGCCTCCATGCAGCGGTTGCATGACACACAGGTTGAGGGGGTGCGGTTGCCCCTTTGCCAGCGTGCAATGAGGTCCGGCTCCCGGATAAGAGGCCGACTTAGCGAAACCAGATCAGATTCCTTTTTTTGGAGTACCTCCAGAACCAATTCAAAAGATCTCAAGCCGCCCACCATCATCACGGGAACATTCACCCGCTGTTTTATTTGGCGGCACCAGTGGCGAAAATAGCCTTCACGGTCCGGGCGGGTGATTCCGGTTCGGTATTCGGTTTGACTGTAAATTTGTCCTCGCAATCCCTGGCTGATCTCAAGGGCATCAAAACCGTTGCCGGCGAGGATTTCCGCGGCCGCAGATCCTTCGGTAAAATCCAATCCGCCGGAGAAACCGTCCTCAACACCCAGTTTTATGACCACCGGATAGTCCTCACCGACTTTGGCGCGAATGGCTTTGCATATTTCCCGATGCAGGCGAAGACGATTTCCGAGGATTCCTCCCCATCGGTCCTCCCGGCGATTGGTAAAAGGGGATAGAAATTGACTCAACAGATACGCGTGAGCACCGTGAATCTGCACGGCATCGAAACCCGCCTCCCGGGCGCGTCGGGCCGCATCGGCGAACGCATCGATCACTTCAATGATTTCGGCCTCGTTCATGCTCCGGTGCAGTCCAGAAAAAAACGGATCTTGAGCCACGAATGAGGGTGCAAGGGCAGGCTGCGTTTGAAAAATTTTGCCCCGTTCCCTGCCCGCATGAAAGAGCTGGACGGCAATCTTGGCGCCGAACCGATGGACACTTCTGGTTAATTGTGTCAATCCCGCGATGTCGTTATCTTGGGCAATCGAGTTCTGGTATACCGAAATTCGCCCCAGTGCGTGGACATAGGCAATGCCCGTGATAATCAGCCCAACCCCTCCTCGAGCGAGCGCCTCATAAAGCGCAATCTGACGATCGGAGACGTGTCCGTTTTTTTCAGCACACCCGTCATAGGTGGCTGAACGAACAAAGCGGTTTGGGATTTCCAGGCTTTTTATCCGGAACGGCTCAAACAGCATCAGGCCACCTAAAAACCCAGACACAATTTGGGCAGAAGGCCCTTGATTCTCCTTGTCTACTTCCGTTCAAGTACGGCTGCGATACCGAGGCCGCCGCCGCCGCAAATGGTTTCCAAACCATAATGGGCATTTCGTCTCCTCATCTCATAGAGCAAGGTGACCAAAACCCGGGTTCCGGTGCATGCAATGGGATGACCCAGGGAAATTCCTGACCCGTTCACATTCACCTTCTCATAGTCCTCCGGTTCAAGTCCCATTCTCTTCAGGTCCGCCAGGACCTGCGCGGCAAAGGCCTCCTGGATCTCTATCATATCCATTTCACGCATGGTGAGACCTGCCTTTTCAAGGGCCTTGCCTGTTGCTATTGGGACCGTTCTATAGGTGCGACGCGGGTCGTCCCCCACCACAGCAAACGACTTGAGGCTCGCCAGGGGCTCTGCTCCCAGACGCCGGGCCTTCTCCGCAGAAGTCACCACGACAGCGGCGGCGCCGTCGTTCTCTGTTGAGGAATTTCCGGCAGTGCAGACTCCCCCCAGAACCGGTTTCAGCCGGGAGAGAGCCTTCAGACTGGAGTCCGGCCGCGGGCTTTCATCTCTATCCATGAGCACCGTGGTCCCGTCCGCCTGGTGAACGGGAACAGGGACGATTTCCTCAGCGAATTTCTGCGAGGCGATGGCAGCACAGGCCTTCTGATGGCTACGCACAGACCATTCATCACAGGCCTCACGGGATATGTTTTCTTCCTCAGCCGCAGTCTCGGCCCATGACATCATGGCAGGCAGAATTCCATAACGCTCCATGGGCTGAGACATGACCCTCGCCCTCTGAATCCGGTCATAGAAAGGAATTCCCCAAAGGGCGAGATCACCATGGCCTCGGGGCATGCCCCTCTTGCCTCCGATGCCCCACTTGATCTCACCCGGCAGGTAGAACTCCGCATTGCTCATGCTTTCGACACCCCCTGCCACAACCACCTCGGCCTGCCCTGACTGAACCATCATGGCGGCAAAGCAAACCGTGTCCAGCCCGGAACAGCACCGACGGTCCAGGGTCACGCCGGGAATGGTTTCAGGCCAGCCGGCCTTGAGCAGGCCCATACGCGCGATGTTCACGGATTCTCCGTTCTGATAGGATTGGCCGAATACCACGTCCGCCACAAGGTCCGGCTTGATTCCGGAACGCCGGATAACCTCGTTCAGGACCAGGGCAGCCAGATCGCAGGCTTGCACTTCCTTGAGTCCCCCCATATAACGACCGATAGGGGTCCTGACAGCACTGATAATCACCGCCTCATTCATTTCTTTCCTCCCTCGTTAGGGTCTGTGATTCGGCATGCCTTCTTCCTCAATTCCCTCTTGAGGACCTTACCGGTGTGGCTCTTTGGGAGATCCTGCACCGCGCGGACAATGCGCGGATATTTGTATGGAGAGACATGCTCCTTCACAAAGAGCCGAATGTCATCGGCGGTTGCCTTCGCCCCCTGCTTCAGGACCACGTCCGCGGCAACCTCTTCTCCCAGGTCGTCGTGGGGGAGACCGTAGACTCCTGCTTCCAGCACATCCGGATGCTGGAAGAGCAATTCCTCGATCTCCCGAGGGTATATGTTATACCCGCCCCGGATGATCATGTCCTTTTTCCTGTCTACGATGTAGATGTAGCCATCTTCGTCCTGACGCGCCAAATCGCCTGTATGGAGCCAGCCATTGGCAAGAGCTCGCGCGGTTTCTTCCGGACAGTTGAGATAACCCTTCATGACGCCCGGTCCTTTGACGATCAATTCTCCTACCTCGCCAGTTTCAACGTCCCGGTCATTGTCGTCCACGATGCGTGTCTCGAACCCGGGGATGGGAAGACCGATGGAGCCAGGCTTGGCCCTTTTTCCATAAGGGTTTTCCACGCACACCGGCGAGCATTCGGATAACCCATAACCTTCATAGATCTTTGTCTTAAATCGTTCTTCAAACTTGTGCAACACCTTCATGGGCAAAGAAGCGCCACCCGAGATGCAGAACCTCAAAGATGATCGCCTGAGGCCTCTTTGATCGGCCGCTGCCACGAGACGGTTCAGCATGGTCGGAACGGCAAAAAGGATCGTGCTGGATTCGGTCTCGATCAGCTGGAGCACCGGCTCGGGCTCGAACTGCCGGAAGAGGTGGAACGTCAGGCCCAGATAGACGGAGGCATTCAGGGCAC
>JAHECH010000149.1 GCA_024641835.1 Deltaproteobacteria bacterium | reverse complement strand
AATTCCGACGCAGTCTCCACATAGGGCTGACCTTGTCCCACATTTTTTACTGGACACATGGGTACTGGAAACGCCTGAGAGACCCCCACGACCCCCAATCCGTACCCCCTGAGTCCAGGAATCCCACTTATGGGTAAAAGCCAGCCACATGGGGGAGAGGGCTTCGACGCGAACCCAGTCGAACGTATGGGGTGAGGGAGCATGGATGATACATCCCCGAAGAAGGGCGGTCAACCTTTGCTCAGGGTTGGGATTCCCTGAAGCCATCGGGCACCAGGTAGCCGTCGACATAAATCCGGTTATGCTCGTCTAGGGTGAAACGCCCGCGGGCAATCAATTCGATGGTACGGGGAAAAATCTTCCAGTCTCCCATCTCTTTCAGGCGACGCTTATGGTCCTCTGCCACGCGAGTCAGCCTTTCTCGGTTTGTCAAGAGAGATTCCAGGGCTTCTGGAAGTTTCACTTCCAGAGGCGGGGAAACCATCAGAAGAGGTCCCGTATCGACACCCTGATCGGTCCAAATCGTTGAGGAGCGCAAAGCACGCTCACCTGCTGAAATGGCATCCAGAACCGCACGATCACCGACGTACTTTCTTTGCCCATCGGGGGTCAGGATGGAAAGATCGGCGGGATGGACATTGACACAGCGGTCAAGGGTAAGGTAGCTCATGTAGCCACCAAGAGCGATCACATCGATATCAAAAGCCTTCACCATTGTTGCCGCGATTCTGTCGTACTCCTTGCGGGCGGAGAGCCCTTCCGGCGTTGCGGTCGTTCTCTTGAGTCCTCTTATCTTGTGAAAAGTCCTGATGTCATAGCTGAAGTAAGGGATTCCTCTTGCGTAAGCGATCCTTTCCCCCAGGCAAGTGCCATCGGATCTGTCACTGAAGACGAACACGACTTCGAACGGGGAAACTCCCTCTTTTGCCCTCAAGTTTTTTTCCAGATCGAGGAGTTTCAGGATATTGGTGCCTGATCCAGACATAAAAGCGGCAACCCTCATGGGGCGTCCCGCACTCCTTGGATCGAAAAGGGGGGTCAATGGCATGAGTCTTTCCTCACCTATTGCATGAGTGCTTGCACAGGTTTCAAGCCATATGGGCTTCCCTGTTCGATCGCCGTGAGGACACTGCCTCCACCCGTGAAGTAATAGGTATTGGGGTCATCCAGGCCCGACATGTAGATTCCCGGGCAGAGATTCTTGAGTTCCTGGAGAGTGTCTCCACCGCCAAAGAGTTTCATGGCAGAACGGTTCGATGCGATCAATCGATATAAAGCCTGGGATCCTTCAAAGAAGGAGGGCATGAGTCCCATCACCGCATTGACGAAGATGGTCTTTGCCGAAAGAATGGTTTCCTTGACCACCTCTTGCTCAAGAGACTTGGGGTCAACATCCAGAAGGTAGTTCACTTTCTTTCCTTCTATGAAATCGTCGATCTTCACAGTCCTGAATTTACCTGTTGCCTTTTCACCGGGCATTTCCGACTCTACCAGATAGGGCATCTGAAGAATTTTCTTCGCTTTGGCATCCATGACGACCAATTCTTTTGCCAGGGCTTTGTCTTCTGGCGAGACGCCGGCGATTTCCAGCCCGGTTTTGGCAGCGATAAAGGTATTATAAATCAACCCCCCGAGGATCAGGTGGTCCGCCTTCTCATAAAGAACCTTCAACGGCTCCAACTTGGTGTCGTATTTGGCTCCTGCAATGATGCCGACGAAGGGCCTTTGCGGTTCGAGCACTGCATGGAGGTTTTCGATCTCCTTCTGAAGCAAGATACCTGCACAAGAAGGCAACTGCTTGGCAATATCATAGGTGGAGACATCCGGCTGCCATGAACCGAAAGCGTCGTTGACAAACACGTCGGCAAGACTCGCAAGCCACCGGGTGAACTTATCCCGATCAGGCCCCTTGGATTGCTCCCCCTGGAACCATCTCGTATTAGGAAGGTAAATCATTCCAGCTTGGCCGGTAGTGACGGCTTTGATTTCGTCTCCCAGGGTGTTGTCCAGGGTCACGATACCCGCATCTGGATCCACGGGAAAACTCGGGACCAAAATCTTTATGCGGAGTTTTTTCTCAATATAACGGGCGATAGGGATGACAGAATCGCCTTCGTCACATCTGATTTTTCCTGTCTTCTTGTCCTTTGGTCGCCCGATATGGGTCATTAAAATGGGCCTTCCACCTTTTTCTGCAATGGCATAGAGGGTACCGAGGGTGGCATCGATCCGGTAGGGATCATTGATCTTGCCTTTCTTGACTACATTGTGGTCAACTCTCAGGAGAAGGACTTTTCCTGTAATATCCATTTCCTGGAGCACTCTGAGTCGAAGGACCTGTCTCCTTGAATCCATTTCATACGCCTCCTTTCTGTGATCGTGATCCCATGCCTTACAGGATCAGTGCCCCGCGAGTCGGTTCAGCCCCCTGAGGCGGTATTGCATCTCTGAGAGCCCACCTCCCAAGCGCACTTCTCTGTCAAAGGCCGAGTTCCTTATATCGCAAAAGAGACTTGAGATCAAATGTCCAAAGCGGTACATGCTCATTTCATTCTGGATTCCTGCTGGAGCGGAGCACAGCCTTACGAATACGGGTGAAGAGGGCAGCGTCATTCTCGTGATTGCCTCTCCAGGATGGTGATGAGTCTTCCCAAATTTGAGCGATTCTCTTTAAGTTAAATAAAAAAGGGTGACTCATAAGTATATGTAAATTTAGATAATTAATTATATGAACGATTGACAAATATTGGATTTTATGTATAATTTATCATCAAACGCTCACAGATTCGATTCCTTTATGTACCTTCAGTATTGGCAATTCAAAGAATACCCTTTTGAAAACGTCCCAGACCCACGTTTCTTTTATCTTTCCAAGTCCCATGAGGAGGCGCTGACGCGTCTCCTTTACGCGATCCGGATGCGCAAAGGAGGAGCGGTGGTTTCGGGAGACATCGGCTGCGGCAAGACCACCCTGGCGAAGGTATGCCTTGAAGAGCTCTCTCCGGATCAATTCGACATAGGTCTCATCGTCAACCCAAACCTTGAGGCTGAGGAGTTCCTTCAGGAAGTCCTCTACCAGTTGGGGGTCAACGAGACTGCTGATAGCAAAGTCAAATGCCTCCGGCTGATCCACGAGAAGATGATCCGAAACGTCGACGACAAAAAAGAAACCCTCCTCATCATTGACGAGGCACACCTGCTCATCCCAGCAGCTCTCGAAGAGCTGAGGCTCCTTCTCAATTGTCAAATGAACGATCGGTTTCTGATCACCATCGTTCTACTCGGTCAGCCTGAGTTGAGAGATAAAATCCATAGCCTCGAACAACTGGACCAGAGGCTACCCATCAAGTATCACCTCTCTCCTTTTGACCTCAACGACTCCGTCAAATACATCCACTTCAGGCAAAAGAAAGCTGGAAGGGAGGATAATGCGTTTTCCCAGAAAGCGATGGAAAGAATATACGAGAATGCCAAAGGAGTGCCAAGAAAGATAAACAATCTCTGTGACTTGGCTCTTCTGATCGGATGCAGTAAGAATGAAAAGGAAATCACTCCTGAGGTCATAGAAGGTGTAATAAACGATGGTGCGCTTCTCTGATATCATTAGAATCAAAAGCAAAGACATCGGCAAGCATGGTGCCCCAGGGATCCGAGGTGAAGGGGATAAACAGGCGGTAAGCGATGCTGGCATCAGCAAGGTTCCTGGATCAGCACCCGGCGAAGAGACTTCAGCGCCAGAATATGGTGCCCCCGAGGTCGTGGCGTACTATGAAAAGATGCTTGCAAGGGCCTTCGATGTCAGGGAGAGGGTCGTCAATGATCAGGTCATCAACCCTTCTCCAATCCTTTCGGACCTCAATCATATCATCGTACGTGATCTCACGGACAGCCTTTACGAATATGCCGTGTCCTGTGGGGGTGACTATGATCCAAGTGTCGTTCATAGCGTTGATGTCACGTTTGCCTCTCTCAAGGTCGGTGAGGGATTGGGATACAACAGGAAGCGACTGCTGGAGTTAGGTCTTGTCGCGTATCTTGAAAATGTCGGGATGTACCTCATACCAGAGACCATTCTCAATAAAGCGGACAGACTTAATGAATCCGAGAAGGCCAAGATCTTTGAGCACCCTAACACGAGCGCGACGATACTATCTCGTATGAGCGAGGAATACCGGTGGGTGGCTGATGTGGCGATACAGGTGCATGAGCGGTCTGATGGATCTGGGTACCCGAGAGGTCTACAGGGTTCGGAAGTAAGCGAATTCGCATCGATTATCGGCTTGGTGGACCTTTACATCGCACTCATAGGAAAGCGTCCCCATCGAGAAAAGTACATGCAGACCGAAGCCATCAAGCTCATCCTAAAAGAGGCCAAGGGAATGTTTCCAAGCAAGGTTCTCAAGACATTCTTGAATCAGATTTCCCTTTTCCCGATCAATTCATACGTTCGATTAAATAACAAATCCACTGGAAGGGTGATGTCGACAGAAAAAAACCAGCCTCTGCGGCCCACGATTGAACTTATTTATGATGGGCTGGGGAATAAACTCGAACGAAGGGAAATTATCCGCTTAATCGATAATCCTCTTCTGTACATCACAGACAGCCTGAGGGAGTCTGAACTCCCCTGACTTTTTGTGAGGTATATCTTGACTCTCGGGGTGAAAGCTAAAGATGGCTTTAAAATGGGAGCTTATTAATAAACTTATCCCGGATTCTTTTTGGAGAATGAATTACCGTTGTATGAGATACAGGTTTGCTCTTGAAAGGGAAAAAGACACGTTCCGGGCAGTCGCTCTAGGACTCGTGTTTCTGTCCCTGATCCCTTCATGTACTCAGAATACGGCTATCCTTGGCACCCCTGTCAACCAAGTGGTGCTTCCCGTCCAGGCAAGGGCTGAGAGAGTCGTGCAGACAGAGGAAACCAGGGAAGAACTTGCCAAGATGAGCGCCGTCAAGGAGAACGGTGTTTTTAAAGAAATCGCCGGGATCCCGGAATACCGAATCGGCCCCTACGATGTTCTGGAGATCAGCTCATACACCGGGGACAAAGTGAAGTCAACCACAGTCACAGTTGATGCCAGGGGAAGGATTTCTTATTCGTTCCTCGACAACTTGCCAGTGACCGGCTTGACGCCCAGCCAGGCTGAACGATTGTTGATCTCCAAGCTCTCCGATTATGTGAGAAACCCGAGGATCAGCGTGCTGGCTAAGGAGTTCAACAGCAAGAGCGCCACGGTGATTGGAGAATTCTCAGTTCTTCGCTCCACCACCTACGCAACGAAGGCCGCCTCCGGGAGGATCAACCTCAAAGGCAAGACGACTCTCACGGACCTCATTGCTCTTGCCGGAGGATACACGATCCAAGGGGATATCCGAAGAATACTGCTCATCAGGAAAGGCCAGAGCTACGTCATCAACCTCTATGACATCATGGAAAAGGCAGATGAAAGTCAAAATGCCATCATCGACGACGGTGACGTTGTCAATATTCCTGAGCTACCAGAGTATGGCGAGCGGGTATATGTCCTCGGCGAAGTCAATGTTCAAGGGGTGTATCCTCTTAAACAAGCCCAGGATCTCCTGGCTGCTCTCTCTTTAGCAGGAAGTTATACAAAATTGGCCAAGGAAGAGAATACGTTGATTGTGAGGGGGTATGAGGCTGGCAAACCCCCGATCGTTATGATGGCCGATGTCAAAGCTCTTCTGAGGAAAGCTGACCTATCGCAGAACATACGTCTCAAGGACGGGGATCTTGTTTATGTGCCGAGGATGCTCATCGGTGACATTAATGACTGGATCGTCAATATGACCCCCCTGTTAAATTTGTTACTCTATCCGGGCCAGTTCGATGCCTATTATTCGGACAAGAAGGTCCTCACTGTAAAGTAGTCCAGAGGGACGTGAGGGGGGAGGACAGGATTGCCCCAATACGACATCAATCTGAGAGAATACTGGCGCATCCTAAGAAAGAGAAAGCTCCTCGTCATCTTCACAACGGTTGTTCTAGGAGCCTTCAGCGTCGTTTTCGCTGCCCTGAAAGCACCAACCCCGATATACACTTCCAGTTGCGGCATCAAGTTTGAGAGGGAAACCACTCTTGAGGGTTTATATGCCCATGCTTTGACCTGGTCCGGCGGGGATGACATAGAAACACAAATTTCACTCATCAAGAGTTATACCGTATTTGAGAAGGTTGCGAAAAACCTGGGCCTCATCCCGAAAACAGCCCCTTCCCCGGAAAATGGTCAGAAGCCTCAGGTGGCAGCCCTTATTGAAAGCCTTCAGTCGAAGGTGGAGGTGAAGAGGGAGACTAATACCAACATCCTGGATATCCAAGCGAAAGATACTGATCCCGCTTTCGCCCAAAGGCTTGCCAACAACATTGCCCTGACCTACAAAGATCTGCACTCCGAAAACCAGATGAAGCGCACCACAGAGGCGATCAAGTACATCGAAGACCAACTCACCAATGTGCGCCAGAAGCTCAGGGAGGCCGAGGAGGATTTTAACAAGTTCAGTCAAGACAACCAGATTCTGTCTGTTGATTTGCAAAGCGAGAAGCTGCTGGCAAGAGGCCAGGAGATTAAGAACGGGTTGCGGGACATCGCTGAAACCAGGGATGAATTTCGAGTGCTATTGGGCAGCCTCGAACAATTCATAAAGAGTCCCAAAGGTTCTGACTACAATTTCTTCTCAGCGAAAGCGTACCCCCAGTATCAGGCTGCGAACGATGCTCTGGTAGGACTCATGCTTAAAAGGGACAGCTTGCTGCAGGAGTACACACGCCACCACCCGGAAGTGATCGACACGGATCGGAAGGTTGTAGAGCATGCAAGGAAGATGAAGATGCTTCTTGAACAGCAATTAAAGGAGGTGGACAAAAAGGAGCAGGACCTGCATGCCGAGCTTGCCGAGCTTGACAGAAAGGCCGCGGATTTCATGGAGAAAAAACTGGAATTCGACCGCCTGAAAAGGAAAGTTGATCTATACCATGACATGACGAACCTCCTGGAGAGAAAGAACCAAGAAGCCCAGATCAGTAAGGCTGAGAAACCGGAAGAGGTCACCATTGTCAAACCCGCCCTTCTAGCGACGGACCCAATCAATCCACCGAGGACGGCGACGACGGGCGTCATGGGCCTGCTCATCGGCCTCGTGGTGGGCCTGATTGCAGCCTTCGTTGTGGAGACATTCGATACCTCTCTCGGTGCCATTGAAGAGGTCGAGCGAACACTCAGAACCAGTGTGTTGGGTGTCATTCCTTACGGTGACTCAAAGGAGATTGAAGAGACCCTAAAGGAGAAGTTCCCAGAGGAGAAAATAGAGTCGAGGTCATCGTTGGCGACCGATCTGATTGCTCACTTTTCCCCCACTTCGATGATCGCAGAGAGCTTCAGGGGGTTGAGAACCAACATCCAGAGCAGGGATCAGGAAGGGAAAAACAGAACCATCGTGGTTGCCAGCGCCTCTCCTCAAGAGGGAAAGACCTTCGTTTCTGTCAACCTCGCCATCACCATGGCACAGACCGGTTTGAGGACGCTCTTGGTTGGGTCTGACATGAGGAAGCCCTCCCTAGGAAAGGCCTTTGGTGTCGAGAACAGCCCAGGGCTCTCAGAAATTCTGCTGGGCAACTATGTCTGGCGGGATACGGTGAAAACCATTGCAGACATCATCGTGGGGAAAATGACGCTCGAGGAAGTAATCCACACGCCCGGCCTAGACAATCTCCACATGATCACGAGTGGGTCTGTACCTCCTAACCCGGCAGAACTGATCCAGTCCAAGTTGCTTAAGGAGTTCATTGAAGAGGCGAAAGACCAATATGACTTCATCATCTTTGACACCCCTCCGATCTTATCTACAGCCGATTCATCCATTCTCGGATCACGCGTGGATGGCGTGCTTCTGGTCTATCGATTAGGCTCTGTTTCAAGGGGTCTGTTGAAGAGATCCATCACCCAGCTTGAGCAAGCCAACTGCGAAATTCTCGGTGTCGTTCTCAATGGGATGAAACCGGAAGTCAGCCCGGACTTTCAGGACTATAAGTACTACAGATACTCTCACCCCTATGGAGAGGAGGAGAAAAAGCCGGGTAGACCAAAGTTCAGGCCCCTGCTTTTCGGCAGAGAAGCGTGGAAGGACGTGGATCTGGCACCCGCGGCTATTCTCGAAAAAAGGCTCAACGACAAAGGGACTCCAAGCAAACGGCTCGCTGTGACTAAATACACTCTTGTAGGCGTGGCAGTGGCACTGCTGGGGGGGGGAATCGTTTGGCAGGCCGGCATCATCAATCCTCGTGACTGGATTGGTCTCGGAAAGCCTGAGAGGAGAGATACTTCGATTCCCGCCGTCAGAAAGAGTGTTCCAAGGGCGGAACACAAGGCGAGTGCAACAGCTTCGCCCAAGCCGCCTCCTGCTAAGAATGTAAAGGAGGGG
>JAHECH010000148.1:1206-8440 GCA_024641835.1 Deltaproteobacteria bacterium | reverse complement strand
ATCTTTGCTGCCTTGCGGGCTTTTACCGTCCCTTCCTCATTTGCTTTGATCAGACGGAAAGTTATGCCGGAGACCGAGACCCGGTGAATGCACAGACCTTTGGGCTGGTTATTCAGACTATGGTGGACGACTGCCTCAATCAGATGACAGTGATCACTGCAAACCAGGTCCCTTGGTATAGAACCATTCAGCCCCATTGGCAAGAGGCCCACATTCATCGCCTAAGGCAACCCCTCATTGAACTGGAATCTCTGACCAAGCAACAGGCCGAAGAACTCTTAGATCACCGACTTGAAGGATGGAATTTGCCCGAAAAAAAAGTAGCAAAGATGGTAGAGAGAAAGTGGTTTAATGATCTGTTGGCCGCGAAATCGGGGTTGGGTGTCAGGCAATTCCTCTATGAGTGTGGGAAGCGATGGAAGGGGCTGACTGAGGGGCCAGTCATCGCGGAGCCGAAAGAGAAGGAACTGGATCATCTTTTCCAGAGTTATCTGCAGAAAGTCAGAGCCCAGCCCAAAAGGTTGGTTTTTGACCCGGATATTCTTTTCTGGCTTGTTCGGGAGGTCGCCAGGGATTTGCCGGGCATAGTCGTGGAGGAACACAAAAGTCAAAAGGGTTACTTCGTGCTTCGCTGGAAAGGGGACGGAGTGAACGTATATTTCGGTTTCGAGCCGGGGTCAAACTGGAGCCGTTGGAGTGCCATCAATCGTGAGGCCAAAAGGTTATTTGATGGAGCTCCGGCGACCAAAGTCCTGTTTTTTAGAACCCCGGAGTTGAAAGAAATACCGTCTCCGACATGGAAATCCGCCCCTCAGCTGCGAGAGGGAAAGGCCAAATATCTTCATATCCTGCATTTAGAGAAGCCGGAAATGGGTGAGCTCTATGGAAGCTATGATCTCTATTCGGACGCAGCGGAAGGGAACATACCTTTTGAACGAGAAAATGTTCTCACCTTTATCCGGAAACAGCTGACTCCTTTCTGGTCGCGGATTTTGGAAAACGAGCCAGGAAAGTGGGGGGGCCAAGAAGAGGCACCATCCAAATCGAGCAAAGAAGGGCCCAAAAAAAAACTCATTGACCAGGTGCGAGATATTGTTAGGCGAGAAAAATTTCTGAGCATACAGGACCTGATGGCGAGAATCTCCCCCCCGGTAACAGAAGATCAACTCCACAGAGCCCACTCATGCATTCGTGAAATCAAAGTCCATGTCAGCCCAACGATGACGGTGCTCCAATGGCGACCAGACGCATAACGGTTTCTGAATTGAAATGTGCTGTTGCGGACGCTGAATGGCGCCGAAAGTGGCTAGAAGGCGAAAGACCTTCAACACAGTCGTTCACTCCGCCGGGGTCATTGCCTGTTTACGGGAGTCTTTTTCATGAGACCGTAGAAGTGTTCGTGGAATGGCTTGTGGGAAAGGGAGCAAAGAAGGCTGCTAAACTTGAAGACAGAGATTCCCTGTGGAACGAAATGCATGATCGGTTCGCGGTCAAGAGACTGGATAGGCTCCTTCAACAAGGCAGAGTCGACTCGTCCTATCATCTCATAAACGCCTTTAAGAGCTTCTGTCAGCAAGTTGCCCACTTACGTGCACGCACGCCAGAGTTTCGTTCATGGAACGATGTCTATTTAGCCAAGGAATTTCCTCTAAAGGATATCAGAATTGATTTAGGTTATGGCTCTCTAATCATTTCTGGGCAACTGGATGCGGTGCGGTTTCACCCTGAGCACGATCTGGAAGTGGTGGACTACAAACTCACCCACGGCGATCACATGAAGCATGACCTTCTCCAGCTTGCCATATATGTCAAGCTGCTTTCCCTTGCCCGGCCTGGTCTCATTTTCCACGGCACCTTGGAGTATTATGAACCGGATCTGCACGAAGTTGCTGTCTCTAAAGTGGATTTAGATGGTCTTTTCGAAGACGTTGTTAAGCCCGTTCTCCATGAAATAGCAGGAGAAAAGCTGCCGCCTTCCGAGCCTCGTGAAGAAATTCTAATGCCGGGCAAGCCACAGAAAAAGGATGCAAAGGGATCGAAGAAAGATCTCTCTGAGGCGATCAGGAACTGTTTTGCCGATTTTAAGCTGGAGGTGGAAGTGCTCGGTCAGCAGGAGGCGCCCCAACTCGTTCGTTACAGAGTAAAGCCTGCTCCTGGAGTGAAAGTAGTGTCCCTCGCCAATCGCGCGGATGACCTGAAGGTGGCGCTCTCCCTGCCGCAAACACCACTGGTTGAACCCTCGAAAGGCGCTGTTGTCATTGACATCCCTAAAGAGAAACCGGACATAGTCTACTGGAAGAACGTGGTGTCAGATTCCGAATACAGGAAACACAAGAGCCCAGTTTCATTCCCTGTGGGCATCGGGGTGGATAACCAAGCCATACTCGCTGACTTTGCCGATCCCAGTACGTGCCATTGTCTTGTCGCGGGCGCATCCGGAAGCGGGAAGAGCGAATTCCTGAAGTGCTTGGTCGCCTCCCTCGTGCTGAAGAATACGCCTGAGAAACTGAAACTCACCATCATCGACCCCAAGATTCTAACATTCGGCAACCTCTCTGAGCTGCCTCACCTAGCTGCTCCAGTCGTTACTGATGTGGAATCTGCTTTGCCGCACTTGCGAGACGCCGCAGAAAAAATGGATAAGCGTTATCACATCTTATTTCGTGAGGGCTTTGAGAATCTTAGCGACCGGTTCAAATCAGGGAGAAGCGATATTCACTACCATGTTATCGTCTTCGACGAGTTTGCCGATCTCATTCTTTCGGATAAGAATACGAAAAAGGAGTTTGAAACGGTAGTAACTAGACTTGCAGCAAAGGGACGTGCGGCTGGGATTCATCTTGTGCTGGCCACCCAGCGGCCTGACAGGAACGTGGTGACCGGCCTGATCAAGGCGAACCTGCCCCTAAAAATCTGCATGCGAGTGATCAACGCGACTAATTCGAGCATTATCTTGGACCAAACAGGAGGAGAGAAACTTCTGGGAAGAGGCGACCTGCTGTGTGACCGGGGGAAAGGCATCGAGCGCGCCCAGTCGCCATATATCACTCAAGAGGAATTTCGAAAACTTGGCAGTGAAGCTCCGCGAGTCCGTTGATCGCCTCGCCTTGCAGAAAAGGGGCTCTCGGCAATCAACACAAGCCAGCCAAAGTCTAAGGGCAGACCCTTGAGCCGTTCTCTCCCAGCGTTCATAAGTTAAAAAGTTTACAGCGTCCCGCTTTCCACTCACGGAATCTGCTGCTCCCGCCAAGATAGGGTTTCAGATCTCAAGCTACCCTATGTAAATCACAATACAGCGATGGGGAAAGCGAAATACAGGACTAGCCTTATAGCAATTTAACGACGAGGCACCCTATTCTGGACAACGTATTCGAAGAAGAGCGCCGAGAGGCCGCCAAAATTGCCTTTTGATCGCTCTTCTACACTGTCTTAAGAGATCGTTTGTTCGCGTAAATGATGCACAGGAGTTTATTGAAAAGGCTAAGTCGACTCAATATTATGGTTATAAAAGCAAAGTGGAAGTGTCTGCGAATCCACTAACGGTGGAAAAGGAGGGGAGATCCGATGCGATGGAAATGGATTATTATCGGTTTTTGTGGAGTTATCGTCCTATTGATCATCGCCGTATATGTGATCCTGTCGACGTACGATTTCAACAGTCTCAAACCCCAGATCACGAAAGAGGTCCGGGACGCTACAGGTCGTGAGCTGACACTGGGCGGTGACATTCGCCTCAAGATCGGCTTGACTCCTGGCCTTATGGTGGAGAATGTGGGCTTTCAGAATGCCCCGTGGGGATCACGACCGGAAATGGCTAAGATCAAACAGTTTGAAGTGCAGGTGGCGCTTGTTCCCCTGATCTTCGGAAATATCGAGCTGAAGCGGCTGATTCTGGTCGAGCCCGACATCTTGATTGAAACCGACAGATCCGGAAAGTCGAACCTTGAGTTTGAAACCCAGAAGAAGGCCATCTCTGAAAAACCGAAAGAAGAGATCCCCCAAAAAAAGGAGATGAAGCTCCCGGCGCTGGTCGTCAATGAATTCCGGATCAGCAAGGGACAGTTGACTTACAGAGACGGACGATCGGGCAAGACCATGGTTGCGGCCCTGGATAGTCTTACGGCGAATGCTTCAGGGTTGGAGAGCCCTGTCAAATTAAGATTGAAGGGTGCCTATAACGGCGAACCTCTGGAGGCTGAAGGGACCATCGGCCCTCTTGCAGCCTTGACGGGCGCAGCCAGACCGTGGCCGCTCAACATGACTGTCAAGACGTTCGGTGCGACTCTCGCGCTGGATGGTACGATCAAAGATGTGCTTGCCCAGCGGGGAATCGATCTCGGGTTCGTAATTAAAGGGAGCGATCTGGCCACCCTGGAAAAGGCCTTGGGTAAATCCCTGCCACTGAAGGGGCCTTTTGACGTCTCAGGCCGCCTGAGCGACCCGGCTGCAAAAACTTACAGAATCTCCGATCTCAAGGCAGCCCTCGGGGAGAGTGATCTGGCCGGCACCGCGGAGGTTCAGATGGGGGGACAGCGGCCGACGGTAACAGCTGTGCTGACGTCGCACAGGCTGGATATCCGGTCGATGTTGCCCGAAAGCGGAGGCTCAGGCCCTGTCAAGAGTGGGGGGAAACCTGCGAGCGAGTCTGCCAAGGCAACGCCGAAGCGTGATAAAATCTTTCCGGATGAGCCTCTTCCATTGGATGCACTGGGACTGGTCAACGCAGACGTTAAAATTCAGTCGGGTCAAGTCCTGCTCCCCATGATCGCCTTGAACAACCTCAGTCTCAGTATGAATCTCAAGAATGGGACCCTTGATGTCAAACCCTTAAAGGCCGTTATGGCTGGAGGAACGCTGGACGCTCAACTTGACCTCCAGGGGCAAGGGAAAGTGGCTGTGCTGAGCGCGGCCATGAAGATCGAACAGCTCGACATTGGGCTTATGCTGAAGGAAGTTAAAGGGATCGAGACTATGGAAGGTCGCCTTGACGCGGATATGAACATCAAAGGCCGTGGAAGCTCCGTCGCCGGCTTGATGGGAAGCCTTGACGGCAAGTCGGTCGTGGCGATGGGTAAAGGAAAGATTGACAGCAAGTACATTGACCTCCTGGGCGGCAGCATCGGCTCCGAGCTCCCTAAACTTCTGGGGTTATCCTCGGGGTCACAATTCACCGCGGTCAACTGCCTTGTCAGCGGTTTCAACATCAAGGATGGACATGCTGATACGACCGCTCTCGTACTCGACACCGATCAGATGAGCGTGATCGGTGACGGCGAGATCGACCTGAAGAACGAAACGCTGAATCTGGCCCTCAATCCATCTCCTAAAGGCGGGATCGGGAGCAGCAGTGTAGGCAAAGTCACAGCGAGTCTGGGTGAGCTGGCAAAGGCATTCAAATTGAGTGGCACCCTTGCACATCCATCTTTGGGCATTGACACGACCCAGACAGCCATCACCGTGGGAAAGATGGTTGGTGGGACAGCTCTGTTGGGTCCTATAGGCCTCGCGGCACCCTTGATCAGTGGAAGCCAGACGAACCAGAATCTGTGTTCGACCGCCCTGGAGGCAGCCAGGAAGGGGGTCAAGATGTCTTCTCTCGGAAAACAAGAGAAGAAACAGGCGACCGGGCCGGCTGCTCCGGCGGAGGAGGGGATCAAAGGACTCGGCAAGGGACTCGAGAAGCTGTTCGGGAAATAGGTCTACACCTCTATCGCTTTTGAAAAGCAAGTTCCGGCGAAAAAGCCGGGGGTCAGGTCTTGATTAGAACCGCATTTTCAGCCTCAAAATGAGCCTTCTAAGCAAAAGGACAGATACTGAATCTCTGAATAGGCAAGAAGTGTGGAACAGGAGAACTTCAGAAGATGACGATTGAATTCAGAAATGGTCTTCTCGAAAATCACTGACTGATGGTTTAGCCTGAAACCAGTGGAGCTCAAGTATGGCCAGAATGTACCCGGAGAACATGGAGGGTTACGAAGAGGCAACTGAAGGCGAGAAGCGGGTTTTCAGGTTTTTGAAAGAGGCGGCAAGACCGCACAAGGATTTCATTTGCTGGTATCAGCCTTCGATCGGGGCCACAGGGGTAGAGCCGGACTTCATTCTCTTCAGCAAGAAGCTTGGACTTCTGGTGATTGAGGTGAAAGACTGGACCAGTCAAAAGATCATTTCATACACACCTCACCAGTTCACCGTCCGTGTTTCAGGAAAAATCGAAAAAAAGACAAACCCTAGCAAGCAGGCCAAGGGCTATGTTCATGCCTTGATGGAGTGGTTGAAAAACATCCCTGACCTCCTGTCAGACGATGCTGCCCATGGGGGCGACTTAAGGATACCCATTGGGAGGATGGTGTTTTTCCCGAACATCTCCCATGAGCAGTATTTCGACAGAGGCCTTCAATGGCTCATTCCCATTGAGATCGCAATGCTCCATGACGACCTCGATGCAACCGGGGAGATCCTGTGCGACAGTTCGGGAGTCAAGTTTCAGCAAAGGATCTCCGGCGCCTTCCCATTTCCCTTCAAAGGCCTTGCCGCAAAAGAGGAAGGGAAGCTTTGCTTTGCCATGTGGCCCGCGTCAAAGATCGACCTGCCTCCACGCCAGGGTGCGGGTAAAGCACGTTTCCAAAAGGAAGTTCAGGCCCTCGATGAAACGCAGGTGAGATTGGCGTTGCGCCTCGCTCCAGGCCACCAAGTCATCAAAGGGCCGCCCGGAAGCGGCAAAACCCTTATCCTGATTCACCGCTGCTGCCACCTTTACAAATATAGTCCCAAAGTCAAAAAGATCCTTCTGGTATGTTATAACATTGCCCTCGTCGGATACCTCAAGAGACTACTGCAGGAGAAGGGCCTGGGTATCGGAACAAACGGAATTGAGGTCTGTCACTTTTATGAACTTTGTACCCGGATACTGGGAGAACCGGTTCACTTTGAAAACGAGGACTCGGAATATTACGAACTGGTGACCGAAGAAACCCTTGAAAAGGTATTGAACGGGAGATCCCTAGTTGGTCCCTTTGACGCCATTCTCGTGGATGAGGGCCAAGACTTCGACGGGGAGATGCTGAAGATCCTGCTGAACCTGATTAAGCCTGGAGGTGATCTCGTCATATGCCTGGACGAATACCAGGATCTCTACAGGAGAGGGTCATCATGGAAATCTCTTGGCATAAAGGCAAGTGGGCGGACTCGACATCTAAAGAGGGTCTACCGGAACACGGTAGAGATCTTTCATTTT
>JAHECH010000148.1:0-1196 GCA_024641835.1 Deltaproteobacteria bacterium | reverse complement strand
GGTTCATCGGCGAGGCGCCGAAAATCGAGAGGCAGCTTGCCCTTCTCCCGTATAATCTCGCGTTCCACGGCGACTTACCCGAGATCCGTCAATTTCGAGACCTGGCGGAAATCGAAGACTTTCTGGTTGATGATCTGAAAAGAAGCTTTGAATTGGATAGTTACAAGAGATCAGAGATAGCCGTCATTTACGATGACAAGGTCTACGGCCCGAGCAGGTTTGCATATGACAACCGGGCGCTGCCGATGCGGGTTCTGCGGGGCCTTGAAGCCTCGGGCATCCCGACTATCTGGGTCTCGCAAGATGTCCGGTCCAAGGAGATGTATGATATCACAACAGATCGTGTGTCCTTGATCAGCATCCACAGTTCCAAGGGCCTGGACTTTGACCTGGTTTACCTGGTGGGTATCGACCACATCCACCCGACAGAGGAAACAAGGCAAAACTTGATTCCCCTGGTTTATGTAGCCATGACACGGGCTAAGTACCGGCTTGTGATCCCGTACGTGGAGGAAACGGACTTGATCAGCAGGATGAAGGAGTGTCTCCCAAGGGAAGTGTAAAGAACCCCGTGCTTCCGCACGGGGCTTCTTCTATAGAAAAAGCCACTCTAACTTGCTGACTATCCGACGTGAAGTTCCTTGGCCATTCATCCCCGCTCTTCCGAGCGGGGCATTCTGGCTTTTTCACGTAAATGGGTGTGGCTGGGGTTGCACCAGGAGAAACACCATGGTGAAATTCTTCTTGCTCCTTTCCGGGCTCGGGCTGAGCGTTGTCGGACTGAGCTATGGCATATCTCCAACGGGCATTCTCCCCAAGGTGCTTGCGATTTCGGACATCGGTCGCGACCTCTCGCATGTCTTTCGCGCCTTGATGTGTCTTTATCTGGGCATTTCCACGTTCTGGATCGCGGCGGCGTTCAAACCCGCGTGGACTCGTCCCGCCATTATTTCGGTCATACTCTTCATGGCAGGTCTTGCGTCGGGGCGGATTTTCAGCATCGCCGTCGACGGCATCCCAAGTCCGCTGCTGCTGGTCTATCTCGCTTTGGAATTGGGCTTGGTGTCATTGGGGTTTTATATCCTAGCGAAGCAAGGTGAATAAGCGAGCTAGTTTGTTGTTTTGTTGGGGTCGGATGAAGACAGCAACCTGAAATCATGTGAGAAGTGAGAGCCGGAGAGCCACAGTACCGCAGC
>JAHECH010000147.1 GCA_024641835.1 Deltaproteobacteria bacterium | reverse complement strand
GAGGGAGAAGTCTGCCATGAGCCGGGCTTTCGCCTCCTTTGGATCTGAGGATGAACGGATGGTCTCGATCACCTCATCCAGAAAATCAAGCGCTTTCTTGAGGCCCTCGAGGATGTGAGCGCGCTCTTCCGCCTTTCTGAGATCGTAGATGGTTCTGCGGACGATGATCTCTCTTCGGTGTTCTAGGAACCTTTCCAGGATCTCTTTGAGGTTCAGGATTTGAGGCCTTCCTTTGACGATCGCAAGAAGGATAATTCCAAAGGAGACCTCCATTTGGGTGTATTTATACAGGCGATTGAGGATCACCAGCGCTTTGCCATCCCTCCTGATATCAATGGCGACCCTAAGGCCGTCTCGGTCCGATTCATCCCTGATATCCGCGACTCCATCAACCTTTTTCTCCTTGACCAGTTCTGCGATTCTCTCCAGGAGCTTTGCTTTGTTCACCATGAAAGGGATTTCAGAGATCACGATCCTTTCCCTGCTCTGCCCCGCTTTTTCAACAAAGGCTCTCGCTCTGACCTTGATGATGCCTTTTCCCATTTCATAGGCTTCCTTAATGCCCTTGGTGGCCAGAATAAAACCTGCCGTAGGGAAATCAGGGCCCGGGATGATCTTCATCAACTCCCCGATGCTGACCTCCGGCTCTTCAATCAGCCTCTCAACGGCATGGGTGACCTCTGTCAGGTTGTGAGGGGGGATATTGGTCGCCATTCCCACAGCGATCCCGGCTGAGCCATTCACCAAGAGGTTGGGAATGGATGTAGGAAGCACCAGGGGTTCCACCAAAGAGCCGTCGTAGTTGGGCATGAAATCAACGGTCTCTTTTTCAATGTCTGATAGGAAGTATTGAGCCAAGCGGGTCATTCTCACCTCGGTGTACCGCATGGCTGCTGGAGGATCACCGTCAATGGATCCGAAGTTCCCCTGGCCGTCTACAAGAGGGTATCGCATCGAGAAATCCTGCGCCAGCCGCACGATGGTGTCATACACGGCCGCGTCTCCATGGGGATGGTATTTTCCTATGACATCGCCTACCACCCTGGCCGATTTCTTGTATGGCCTGTTGTAGTGGTTCTTCATGTCCTCCATGGCATAGAGGACACGGCGATGAACAGGCTTCAAGCCATCGCGCACATCAGGAAGAGCTCTTCCTACGATAACGCTCATGGAATACTCGAGATAAGATTTTTTCATCTCATCTTCGATGTTGACGGCTTGTAGATTTGGAGTTGCGACCATGATGATCCTCCGAATGTTTCTTTACTCTCCTCCACTCCCCCCTCTCCCACAGATGGAGAAAGAAGATGAGTGTCGCCGTGACTCGGTTGATCTCGTTGGGCGGGTCGAGGGGAAAGATGAAGTCAGGCAAGCGCCTAGATCAGGAGGTCTCCTAGATGTCCAGCTCTTTCACTTCCAAAGCGTTATTGTAGATAAATTCCCTTCTTGGCTCCACTTCATCGCCCATAAGCACACTAAATATTTCATCCGCCTCTACCACATCTTCCACTCTGACTTTGAGGAGGGTTCTCTTTTCAGGGTCCATGGTTGTTTCCCAGAGCTGCCTTGGATTCATCTCGCCCAAGCCTTTGTATCTCTGGATGGTTAACCCGCTTTTGCCTCGATTCAGCAGATCCTCAAGAAGCTTTTGCCAACCGTTGATGACCTTCCCATCCCCATCACCACCCGTTCTGAAGCCCTTCCCGCTGAGTTCCTTTAGTTGATGAGAGATCTCGATGATCCTCTTGACTTCCGGTGAGGTGAAAAGCTGCCAGTCCACCCGGAATGTCTGACCACCATTCTTGGTCTCGGAAATCGCAAAATCATAGTAGCCATGCCCGTCCTCTGACATCTGGAGATCATTCACCATAAAGCCAAAGTCCTGGAGCTTTGCGAAAAGCCCCGCCATGAATTCTCTGTCCTTGAAAGGATCCTTTCCCTTGACCCCATAGGAACCGAGAAACTCAATAAACCTCTCGCTATACCCTCTCCTCGAGAGCTCATTCATGTTCTCGTAGTATTTAATGAGGCTCTTCAACAGTGTGGTGAGTTTCTTTCCTGAGATCACCTCGCCATTATCCAGAGTGACGCTTTCTCTCTCCGAGATCCTTCTGATGATGAAATCATTGAAGCTTTCCTCATCCTTGATGTAGAGTTCTTTCTTCCCATCCACCACCCTGTAGAGCGGTGGTTGAGCCACATAGAGGTGGTCTTTCTCGATGAGGTCGGGCATCTGCCTGAAGAAGAAGGTGAGAAGAAGAGTTCGAATGTGTGAACCGTCCACATCCGCGTCAGTCATGATGATGACCTTATGGTACCTCAACCGCTGGATGTCGTACTCTTTATCTCCAATCCCCGTGCCCAGTGCCGCAATTATCGTCCTGATCTCTTCGCTGGACATCATCTTATCAAATCGTGATTTCTCCACGTTGAGGATTTTTCCCTTCAGGGGCAAAATGGCCTGAAACCTACGATCCCTTCCCTGCTTTGCCGAGCCCCCTGCAGAATCCCCTTCCACAATGAATACCTCGCTGTGAGAAGGGTCCCTTTCCTGGCAATCGGCGAGCTTCCCAGGGAGGGAGAAGTCGCTCAGCACACCTTTGCGGCGGGCGAGCTCCTTTGCTTTCCGGGCCGCTTCACGCGCCCGGGCAGCATCAACCACCTTGGAAAGAATGTTCTTCGCAACTCCCGGATTCTCTTCGAAGAAGGTTCCTAACCTCTCGTTCAGAAAGTTTTCCAGAAGCCCCTTGACCTCACTGTTGCCAAGCTTACTCTTTGTCTGGCCTTCGAACTGAGGATTTGGGAGTTTCACACTCACTACAGCGGTCAAGCCTTCTCTCACATCATCGCCGGTCAGTTTTTCCTTGAAGTTCTTGGATAGGGCTGAGCTCAGGAGGTAATTGTTAATACTCCTCGTCAGTGCTGACTTGAAGCCTATGAGGTGAGTTCCTCCTTCCCGTGTGTTGATGTTATTGGCGAAGGTGAGGATGATTTCGTTGTACGAGTCATTGTACTGAAAAGCGACCTCCATTAGGATGTTGTTCTTTTCGCCGGTCAAAAAAATAGGGTTGGGATGGAGGACCACCCGATTCTTATTGAGGTACTCGACAAACGAGCGAATGCCCCCTTCATAGTGAAATTCCTTCTGCTTACCCGTGCGTTCATCTGAGATCTGTATCTTGACACCTTTGGTGAGGAAAGCGAGTTCTCTCATCCTCCGTGCAAGAGTGTCGAAGTCAAAGCTGACACTCTCGAAGATTTCAGCGTCGGGTCTAAAGTGAATCTTGGTTCCCTTTTTGGGCGTCTTACCGATGACTTTGAGTTCCGTCTTTTTCTGCCCTCTCTCGAACCGCTGGTAATAGATACTCCCGTCGCGGTAGACTTCCGCCTCTAAGAATTCCGACAGGGCGTTGACCACTGAGACACCGACCCCATGGAGGCCTCCGGAGACTTTATAGCTCTTATTGTCAAACTTGCCGCCGGAATGGAGCTTCATCATGACCACTTCAAGGGCGGGAACTTTCTCCGTTTCATGGAGATCTACAGGGATGCCCCGGCCGTTATCAGTGACGACGACGCTATTGTCGTTCAGTATCTGAATGTCGATGAAGTCGCAGTACTCTGCTAGAGCCTCATCGATACTGTTATCCACGACCTCATAGACGAGGTGGTGGAGACCCTCAAAACCAGTGTTGCCAACATACATGGCGGGTCTCTTGCGGACTGCAGTCAGACCCTCAAGGACTTTGATATCCGCTGCACCATAATTTGAAGAGATTTGTTGATTTGCCATACTAGAGCCTCATGGGCATAATAAGACCTAAGAATCCCTCATCCTCTTTCCCTTTGATCACGCAGGGACTTGAATTATCAATAAAACCCAGTTCCACAAACTCACTCTCCATAGCCTGAAGAGCATCGATAAAAAAGCGCGCGTTAAACCCTGCCTCCAGGCGATCTCCTTTGTATTCTACTTCGAGCTTTTCTTGGGCGTCTCCTATGTCTGGGTTAATGGAAACCAATTCCATGCTGTTCTTCTCCACACTGATTTTAACACCCCTGTACGTTTCGCTGGTGAGGATCACCATTTTCTTCATACCATCAAGAAGAGCATCCCTATTTAGTTTCGCCATCCACTTTGTTTTCTTCGGAATAACCGCATTATAGTCGGGGAATTTGCTTTCCAGAAGGCGGATGACAATCAGTGAGTCCCCCTTCCTGGCCACACAGTTATTCTGCTTGAAGCCCAGGTACAGGGAACCTCCCTCGCTTGCTAGCTTATTCAGCTCCATCATTCCTTTCTTGGGAATCATGATGCCCCCATTGATCTTGATCTTTTCGATTCCCTTTATCTCCTTCTCCATCAAGGAGAGGCGATGGCCATCTGTAGAAACCATCCTCAGGTAAGGCTTTCCCTCTTGCATCACCTTCTCGGTAAAAATGCCAGAAAGTTTGAAGCCCGCCTCCTCAAGAGTCACCGAGTAGATGGTCTTGTTGATCATCTCCCGCAAAATGGATCCGTCGATTTCGACCAATTCTACGCCTTCGGGTTCCACGAATACCGGGAATTCCTCGGAAGGGAGACAGGCCAAGTTGTATTTGACTTGCTCATCGGTCAGGAAAACCCAGTTATTCTCCCTTTCTTTGATGCGTATTTTTGGATTCTTTGACTCTTTGAGAATTTCGAACAGTTTTCTGCCTGAAATAGTGATGTTTCCTGGATTCACCACTTCAGCCGGAATCTTCTGTTGAAAGCTGATTTCCAAGTCTGTGGCGGATAATTGTACCGATGACTCGCTTGCACTAAGGAGAACCATGGAAAGAATGGGCATGTTGCTCCTTTTCTCCACAATGCCCTGCACCTTGGAGATTGCTCTGTAAATTTCATCCCTCTCTATTATTATTTCCATATAATCCTCCATAATCATCAAAGCATGTTAAATTGTTCAATAGTGACGCAACCATCATTCGCTCCATGGAAAATTTATGACATCCTATGGGATACCTTTCTGACAGATTCTACCCTATTTCAACATCGGTCATGCGAGTTAAGGGGATGACCTCTAAGGCGTCACCACATCATCCCAGGAGATTCTCGATCTTATTGATGTCATCCAGAATCTTTTCACTCCGCTCTTTACTCCCTTCGATACGTTTGATGGCGTGAACCACCGTCGAATGATCTCTATGACCAAAGTCGACGCCAATATGCTTAAACGAGAGGGATGTGTGTTTTCGCGCCAGGTACATCGCCAACTGCCTCGGGTAGGAAAACACCCGTTTCTTTTTGTACGACATAAGATCCATGACTGAGATGTTAAAGTAAGCCGCCGTGGTTATTTTTATATCGTCAAGATCTATCTTATTTTTATGTTTATCTCTCATAAAAGCCTTGACAAGGGAGATGTTGATGTCCCCTGTGTGGAGGGACGAATATGTCTCAAGCTTTACGACGTTCTTGATAAGGTCTTTGACATCCCTACTGGAATTCGCTAGGAAAAATACGACATCTTCGGGGATGTGGAGGTTGTCCTCCTCTGCTTTTTTCTTGACGATTTCGATTTTTGTCCCTTGATCGGGCAAATCGATGTCTGCAAGCAAGCCCCATCCCAATCGCGACTTCAACTGGGGATTCAGGTTTTTCAACTTATGGGGGGGATTATTTCCTGTAATCACGACCCGCTTTTCCATCGCATAAATGGAGTCGAAGACAAAGAGGAATTCCTCTTGGGTCTTCTCGCGGTTTGCAAGCAGGTGGATGTCGTCAAAGAGCATGAGGTCAAGGGTGCAGTATTCTGTCCTGAATTCGTCCACCTTATCGTTCTTGATCGCGTAGATGAAGTCGGAGCTAAAGGTATCCGACGACAGATACCTTATCTTGGCGTAAGGATCTCTTTTGAGCCAATGGTTGCCTATGGCGTGGAGCAGGTGCGTCTTACCCAAACCGGGAGACGAGTACATGTAAAGGGGATTGTACTGGCCAGCCGCGTTTTCTGCTACCTCTTGAGCTGAGGTACAGGCGAATCGGTTGTGGTTTCCCACGACAAAGTGCTCAAAGGCCATGGAGGGGTTCAGGCGATGTCTCAAGAGGGGTCGCGGGCTTTCCTCGTAACCAAAATCACGGGAAGCTTCTACAGAAGAGGCGTGGTTATAGGAGAAGTGGATGCTGGGTGAATGATTTGACACTGATTTGAAGGACTTCTTGATCTCCGTGAGGTAATTGTCAGCAAGCCAGTTGGCGACGAACTTGTTCGGGACTGAAATGACCGCAACATCGGAATCCAGCTTCTCAAGGGCAGACCTTGAGAACCACGTGACGAATTGCGACTTGGGCAGTTTGGATTGCAAGTGCTTTGTGATCTGGCTCCAAATGTCTTTTTTTTTTGGCATAATTAGATAAGATAGGATGTATTCAACTTTCTTTAAAATATTGCAGAAGTCTGCGCAAATAGCAACTAAAATTTCCTTCCCAGGAGGATGATATGTCTCGTTCACCATATTCCATTGGACTGGCCGGAAAAGGGGGCACAGGTAAGACAACCATTGCCGGGCTGTTGGTCAAGTACCTCGTAGAGAGGGGTAAGACGCCCGTCCTCGCGGTGGACGCCGATGCAAATGCCAACCTCAATGAGGTGTTGGGGCTGGAGGTGCAGGAAACACTTGGACTAGCGAGAGAGGAAATGAAAAAGGGAGTAGCCTCGGGAATGACCAAAGACGTGTTCATGGAGATGAAGTTGGAGCAGGCAGTGGTAGAGGCGAAAGGATACGATCTTATTGTCATGGGCAGACCTGAAGGCCCGGGTTGCTACTGTGCAGCAAACACCCTTCTGACAAACTACTTGGATAAGCTCATTGATAACTATCCATACGTGGTTATCGATAACGAGGCGGGGATGGAACACATCAGCCGCCTTACAACCAACAATATCGATCTGCTTCTGGTCGTTTCTGACCCGACTCGGAGGGGAATTCAGGCTGCGGCCAGAATCTTTGACCTCACAAAAGAACTGGCGCTGAACATCAGAAGAAAGCTTCTCATGGTCAATCAGGCAAAGGAGGGCCAGACCGAGAGCATCGAGAAGGCAGTAAAGGATTTCGGTCTGGAATTGACAGGGATTATACCGGAGGATGAAGAGATAAGGGAATCTGACCTAAGGGGAAAGCCCACCACTCAACTGAAAAACGACAACAAAGCGGTCAAATCAGCTTTCGCTATCTTTGATAGGATCATAAACAGCTAATATCAACATATTGTAACAAATCTCAATTCGCAACAACATATTGCGTTTCCTTGGGATGAGAACTCATTATTTTTATTACAGAATTTACTTGACAAGGCGTTGTCCCTTAAATATGGTGAAATGTCCTCTGGAAAGAGGTCATTTTTTTGTGCCCTTCGAGCAGGATGAAAATTACTCCAACGGGCTGATATCCTATTATTTTTTTACGATATCCCCAGCACAGAAATCACGCTATTTCGCAGATTAGGCAGGGAATGGGCCCTTATAGCCGGGCGGCCTCATGGTGAGTGCCTCATTTTTCTTCTTGGGAAACGGCTGGAGGCCGTTGACGCACGTTAGTGAAAGAATTTGATTTCAGTGTGCTGTACAAGATCCACTGGACACAAAGGTAACTGGAAAAGGAGGGAAGGAAATTGGCATTTGAAATTCCAAAACAGCCCTATTCAGGAAAGATAGGGACCACGACTGTGGGAACTGGTAAAGGCGCCCTAACGCTCGGAGGAGGTGACTCCTATCCATTCTATCTCTTCGAGGGGAAGATGCCCAATGCCCCGAAGATCGCCATGGAGATCTGGGACTATGACCCCTCCAATGAATGGCCGCCAGCGGCGGTGGAGCCATTCAGAGATGTCATTTCGTCGCCCGCTGCCTGGGCAAAGAAATGCGTCAAGCAATATGGGGCAGATCTGATTGTACTTCAGATGAAGAGCATTGATCCCAATGGCATGGACAGAGGCGCCGACCAGGAAGTCCAGGTGGTCAAGAAGGTGATCGATGCAGTGGATGTTCCCGTCATAGTCTGGGGAACCGCCAATAACCAGAGAGACGAAGATGTACTGAAGAAGATAGCTGAGGCGTGCCAGGGCAAAAACGTTGCGCTCGCCCCTGTTGAGGAAGGAAACCACAAAGGTGTGGGCGCCAGTGCTCTTGGTTACGGCCATGTCATCGTCGCCTCTTCTCCCATCGATGTGAATCTTGCCAAGCAGCTCAACATCCTTTTGGGTAACCTGGGTGTGCAGAGCGGCAAGATCGTCATAGATCCAACAACGGGCGGGCTCGGTTACGGCATGGAGTACTCGTACTCGGTGATGGAACGTATTCGAATGGCAGCTCTGACGCAGGAAGATGACAAGCTCCAGCTCCCCATGATCTCCAACATTGGCAACGAAATATGGAAGTGCAAGGAAGCTGGGCAGTCTATCGAGGATGCGCCG
>JAHECH010000146.1 GCA_024641835.1 Deltaproteobacteria bacterium | reverse complement strand
GGTGTTTCCCTTCCCAAGTACGATAAGACCCTGTGCACTGGCTGTTCAGGCCTCTACGGTCCCGTTTTGGCCATGGTCATCGCGAGCTACAAGGGAACCCCGTTTGATGAGATCGAAATCCTCACAGGCAAAACCATGAAGCCTTCCGGCAAAGCGAGAAAGACATTCTTGCTCGGCAATTGCATGATCAAGAAGAACCGTAAAGATCCGGGCATCAGCCAAGCTGTGCTGGTCAAAGGGTGCCCCCCATCCCTTGAAGAGGTTCACAAGGGCATGGTGGAGTGCGGGTTTGAGGCGAATCTGGATGCCTACAAAATGTTTCGCGATTCCCTGATGGAGCGATACAAAGGGAAAGAAGAATTCGACGAAAGCTTATTTCATTTCAGCAGCTAGTGTAGTGTCTCAAAAGTTCGTTGAGGAATTCCGTCGCGGCCCCACCTCATCAGGAGGTGGGCGGCCCCAGTTCGCCGGGAGGTGGTCTTCCAGGCCGCAATCAAATTGATCAGGAGTCATTTGAACGGCACCATTCGCCTCATAGTCTCCCCGGATAGCCCAGAGAGGAATCTCTCCGACTGGCTCGCTCTTCTGTGCCTACCCTGCTATGACTATCGGGGCCATGGGGGTCTCTTTCAAAATAGAGAAACGAAGAAGTCGCTGCCCGGTGATCAGCTTTAGGTGATGGGTGAGGCCCCGCAGGGGCGGGGTGAGGCGGGCGGAGGGCTTCCTGGGAATAGCCATGCAAGGCGAAACATGGAAATGACTGATGTAGCCGCGCCGCCCGCCTTCGCTGCCCTCTACTTGCGGAGTCTTTCCCGGTCTCTCTTCGTTTCCTCATTTTGAAAGAGACCCCCGTGGCCCCGATACAGACCCCCTGTGTTCAGGAGGAAAAGAGTCCCCTCTGTCGCTCTTTGAGGTCATCTTCTTCCGCTCTCTCTTCAGCACCTTGAACCTTGCCTTTTAGAAAATACCGTTCAAAGAGCCGGTTGAAATCCGTCCAGGTCCCCTCTTGTTTGTCCTTTTCCATGAACCGGCTCAGGCCGTTCATCTTTGCGTCAAGGTCGTCAATCAAATGAAGGGCAAAAGCCTCCAGGAACTTGGGTCTTTTGGGCGAGCCGAATTCATATTCGCCGTGGTGGCTCAGAATGAGATGTTTCAACCTTAACGCCGCTTCCTCCGGGAAGTCTTTCAGGTTCGCCAGTTTGCCATTTACCATGGTGACACCCAGCATCAGATGGCCTATGAGCCTTCCCTCATCCGTATAATCAATCCATCGGTCCCAGCGCAGTTCTTTCACCTTTCCCACATCATGAAGGAAAGCGCCGGCAAGCAGAAGATCCCCATCCAGCTCAGGATAGTGCTGTATCACCAGCCTGGTCATCTCGCAGACAGAGAGGGTGTGCTCCAGAAGCCCGCCCAGGTAGTTATGGTGAAAGTTCTTGGCAGCCGGCGCCCTTTTAAAGAGGTGCATGAACTGACGGTCAGAAAGGAAGCTTTCCACAAGGGCCCTGATCCGGGAATTCTTTATCGCTTTCAAAATCTCCCTCAGAGACCCCACCATTTTCGCCACATCCGTCTTGGTCGCCTCCAGGAAAATGGAGCCATCGCCCCATTCCTTCGCCGGCTTCAATCTTGAAAGGGTGAGTTGAAGCTGGTTTCGATAAGAGCCGGCCGATCCCTCGACATCAAGGATATCCCCTTCCTTGAAAAGAGGAGAAAGCTCCTCCACCCTATCCCACAGTCTCGCCTCTATCTCACCGGTGCGATCAGCCAGGGTGAGGATCAGGAAGGGGTCTCCTTTCTTGGTAGACCCCTTCCGCTTCGTTTTGACGAGGTACTGACCTTGCACCTGATCATCTGCTTTGATTTCATTGATCCAGAGATGAGAACCCTGGCCTTCTGAAGTTCGTTCTGTCATTCCGGTTTCAGCTATGAAATAGCGGCCTCAATCGTCGAAATTTCCTTTTCGACCCTTGTCCACATGCAGCTTGGACGCCCTTTCCTTGAGTTTCGCCTCGGTCCATTCTGCGGGATCTTCAATTTGCCCTGCCTTTGGACCAAGGTCATAAGATCCTGCCTCGAGAACGGCCTCAATTCCCAGAGGAGCCGTATCCTGGGCATTGAAAACCTTGGTCAAGAGATCATACACGAATTCTTCAACCCCCTGGATCAGCCTCTCCCTGATCTCGCGGGGCAGCCCAAACATTTTGTTTTCAAAGGGCAGATTGAGTTTTTTGTAGTCCCCTGCCTTGAAGCCTTTTGACTTCGCGTAAGTGACCATCTCATCCCAGAGGGGGTCGGTCACGCCCTGATCCGGAATTTTCACAAATTCCCCTTTCTCATTCAGGAAAGCGTTCCCATACTCATTCACCTGAACACCCCACGTAATCATCTGGAGGGCTGTCGCCACATTCGCTTTCGTAGTCCGGGTTTCCTGGGCAATCTTGCGCAGTCGTTCAGAGTTGTTTCCTGAAGTCCCGTGCTGAGCGCCCGAGACTCGGTATTTGGCGAGAGCATCATGAATATCTTTCGTCAACTGCACCTGAATCCCCGCGTCGCTCGCCTCGATACCGTGGGTGGTTCCATTGTTTAGGGCGATCCAGTCCGGGAAGATTCCGTAGGCATTCAGGCCTTGGATCAGAAAGAGAGCTTCCCCTACCGTCGAAAGACCTTCCTTACCCTTGATCTCTCCCACCTCTGTTTCGTAACCCGCCCATTTCGGGAAATAGGGATTCAGGGCGATATTCGCGAGAAGGTTCTTATCATCAGGCATGTGGGAAGAGTCAATGGCGATGGAGGTAATTCCCGCATCAAACAAGGAAGGAATTTCCGTTTTGGCGGCCTCGATTTCCTTTTCACTCTTAAGGCCGTAGTGATCTGCGTGAATGCCCACTGGGATTGTCAGCCCCAGCTCATTGCAGACTGCATCCACCTGTGTCGCAAGGTTCCATAGAGTCACCGCGCAATAGGCGTTTGCACCCCCCTCCGACCTGGCGATCTCGATGATAATGGCTGCTTTTGCTCTCTGCGCTGCCCTGAGGGCCCCGCGAATCACAAAGTGATTTCTTCCATTGGCTGCAATGGTCATCGCTTTTCCCTTACTGATCATGGCGCGATCGATCACTTTCCCGCTCACAATCAGCGCTCTGGAATTTGGAAAAAGCTTCACAATATTGGGAGGACGACCGATCTCGAGCGCTTTATCGAACGCCGGACGACTCTTGGACATGATGGACCTCCTTCTTGTTTTTCGATGACCGAACAACGCTTTCTCTCGAATGCCCCGCTTGCCCTGCTGGATAAGCAAGATGGGGGATGCAGCGTACCTGAAATGATCAAAAACGATCATATCAAGGGCAATAGATGTCGTCAATTCAAAGAGACGGCTTCTCATGCGCATCTTTCCGCGGCAGTGAAATTTCTGTTGACAGCGATTTTGTCATTTTATAATATGCAGAACCATGTTCTACCTGCAGAACCCACCGGCCACAGTTTGGGCAGGGGATTCCGCTAAAGGGAAAACTTTTGAAGTAGACTAAACCGGCAACCAGAACTATGCTCATGGCAGGAGACGATGGCGAACAAAGAAGCCGGGACTCGCAAAGGCAGGTCCAATTATAAACCCATTGTGCCGGCAGTCGATCAAGCCGCCAGAGTTCTCCTTTGCCTGGGCAATGCCAACCGCCACAAAGCGACCCTCAAGGAAATATGCGAAGAGGTAGGCATATACAAAAGCAAAGCTTACACTCTCCTCAATACCCTGATGCCGTTCGGATTCGTGGAAAAGGATCCGTCATCTAAGAGCTATTCCCTGGGCCCGGGCCTCCTTTCCCTCTCCCGTCACATCCTCGACCACATGGATGTCAGGATGACGGTGACCCCCTATCTGGAAAGGCTTGCCATAGAGACGCAGAGCACGGCCCTCTTCGGCCTCATGAGCGCTGAACAATTGTTCGTGGTCGCCAAGCACGAAGGAAACCAGGATATCGGTTTGACCATTCGACTGGGCCATCGTTTTCATGTGACTTCAGGCGCGCACGGAAAAGCCATTGTCGCCTTTATGCCGGAAGGGGAAAGAAAAAAGATCCTCTCAAAGAAGAAGCTCTATTTCTACGGCGATCCAGCAAAATTGGATAGTAAGGTTTTGAAAGAAGAACTTTCAAAATGTAGGCGTACAGGGTTCTCTCAGGATGTTGGCGGGCTGCAGTCAGGGATTAATGCATTGAGCGCGCCCGTTTTCGGTCCGAGCCGGCGGATCATCGGTTGTCTTATTTTGACCGGCGTTTTCCCTGAGCAACTTGCGGAGATATACGGCCCCAAAGTGGCGAGCACCGCCCGGCAGATTTCCATGGCCATGGGAGCCAACATGGATGAGCAGCCCTGGTCGAGCTTGGAAAAGGAGGATAAGACAAATGACTGAGTTCCGTTACTCAAACGTTGAGAAAGAGATGGAGGTCTATGGGTACGACGGGGTTGTCAAAAGCCACTGTCGGATGTGCCACGGCGGGTGTGGCGTTTTGGTCTACACCAAGAAGGGCAAGGTTGCCAAGATTGCCGGTGATCCTGACTGCCCCATAAATCACGGTACCCTGTGCAGTAAAGGTCTTGCGTCGGCACAGCTCGCCTATCATCCAGACAGGCTGACCTATCCTGTCAGAAGGATCGGCCCCAAGGGGAGCGGCAAATGGGAGCGGATCTCATGGGATCAAGCGCTGGACGCTATAGCAGAGCGCATTCTTGAATATAAAGAGAAGTACGGGCCTGAATCTGTTGTGTTCGGCTACGGAACAGGCCGAGAAAACGAGGCCGTGATCTACCGCATCGCCAACTGCCTCGGTTCTCCCAATGTTTTGACTGCGGGCCATTTCTGCTATGGCCCCCGGCTATCCACGGGCATCATCACCTGCGGAACGAACCCGGTCGTCGACTACGAGAATTTTCCCAAGTGCATCATCCTCTGGGGCAACAATGTGACGATTGTCAACGCCGATGAATACAAGGGAGAACCCTTCTCGGTAGCCCTTGACCATGGAGCCAAGCTCATTGTCGTTGATCCCAGGCTTACCCGTCCGGCTGCACGGGCAGATGTCTGGCTCCAGTTGAGACCGGGCACGGATGCCGCCCTTGCCCTTGGGATGCTCAACGTGATCATAAACGAGAAGCTTTACGACAAGGAATTCGTCGAGAATTACACCCATGGCTGGGAGCCGTTCGTCAAGAGAGTCAACGAATACCCGCCAGAAAGAGTGGAAGAGATCACCTGGGTCCCTAAAGAGAAGATCAAGGAAGCGGCACGCCTCTTTGCAACCACAAAACCAGCGGCCATTCAGTGGGGGGTAGCTATCGAGCAGCAGAACAACTGCGTGGACAATGACCGCTCACTCATGTTCCTCATGGGAATCACCGGCAATATTGACGCCCCCGGCGGCCAGGCCCTCTACCGGACGCCGGATATCGTTAATGTCGGGCATTTCGGAGCCCACGGCATGCTTCCCAAGGACCAGTTCGCAAAACGGCTGGGCGGGGAACGTTTTCGTCTCGCCTCACGATTCGCCATACTTCAACCGAAATGTGTCTGGGATGCCATCATCGAGGAAAAGCCTTATCCCGTGAAGATGCTATTTTTGATCAGTTCCAATCCCGTCATCACTCGCCCCAATGCCAGAGAGGTCTACCGAGCCCTTGAAAAGGTTGAATTCATGGCCGTGGCCGACTTCTTTATGACCCCCACGGCAGAACTAGCCGATATTGTGCTGCCCGCAGCGACCTGGCTTGAGATGGATTATATCGGTGACTTCTGGAAGCGTCATGGCTATATCCTGCCCCGGCGCAAGGTTATTCAGGTCGGCGAATGCCGCTCCGACCATGAAATGCTCAACGACCTCGCCCACCGGATCGGCCAGGGTCAATACTGGTGGGACACCTTCGAGCAAGCCCTCGACTATATCCTTCATCCCATGGGCATCAAATGGAAGGATTTCAAGAAGATGAATTACATCAGGGGACCGGTGAAGTATTATAAGTACAAGGAGGGCGGATTCTCCACTGCGACGAGGAAGTTTGAACTCTCCTCCACGGTGCTCGAAAAGATGGGATACGATCCCCTCCCGCAGCACAGGGAGCCGCCTGAAAGTCCAGTAAACACACCGGATGTTTACAAGGAGTATCCCTACATCCTGATCACTGGTGTGCGACCGCCCGGCTTCTTCCATACAGAAAACAGGCAGATCCCTTGGCTTAGGGAACTGCACAGGGACCCCATCGTTGAGATCCATCCCGATGCGGCTGCAAAGGAAGGCATCCAGGATGGCGATTGGGTCATCATTGAATCCCGCCGGGGAAAAGTGAGGCAGCGAGCGAAGCTTGTTCTTGGACGAGACCCCCGGATTGTGTCGGCTCAGCATGCCTGGTGGTTCCCGGAGAACAAAGATCCAGGCCATGGTTGGGACGAGTCCAACGTCAACATCCTCACCGAGGATGCCCTGGAGGGAATGGACCCCGCCATGGGTGCATCCAACCTGAAAACAGCTCTCTGCAGGATATATCCTGAGAGTCGACAAGGAGGCCTGCCATGAATCATTACAAACTCATTTTCGAAGAGTACGCGTGCTGGGGATGCAAGGCGTGCGAGGTCGCCTGCAAACAGGAGTACAATCCTCTCCCGCATGAAGCCTTCGATCCAAAGCGTCCAGATGCTTCAAAATACGTCTCTGTCTGGGGGGATGGCCCGCAAATCGTGGACGGCAAGCTTGATTTCACATGGCGTGTGAACGTCTGCAAACACTGCACCGATCCCGCCTGTGCCATGGCCTGCCCCGAAGGGGCCATCACCAAGGATTTGAAGACGGGCATCGTACTTCACGATAAAGAAAAGTGTAACGGCTGTAATGCCGTACTAGGCAAGTCCGGAGCTGAAAAGCAGGAGACCTCCCCGTGCAAGGTCAACTGCCCGGCCCAAAACGATGTCCAGGGGTATGTGAGCCTTGCAGCAAGGGGAAAATACCAGGAAGCGCTGCAGCTCATCAAAGAAACAAGCCCCTTCCCGTCCATCTGCGGAAGGGTTTGTCATCACCCCTGTGAATCCGACTGCAACCGGAAGCAAATTGATGCGCCCCTGTCCATCCAACCTATTGAACGCTTCCTGGCGGATCATGATTTCTCCGGGGGAAAACCCTACATTCCCAAAGTCAAAGCGCCGCGCAAAGAAAAGGTTGCGATCATTGGTTCCGGCCCTGCCGGCCTGACCGCGGCCTATGGTCTCGCTCGAGAGGGATACGGGGTGACTGTTTTTGAAAAATTGCCGGTTGCCGGCGGGATGATGTCTGTTGGAATTCCAGAGTATCGTCTTCCAAGAGATATAATCTCCCGCGAAATCAAAGTGATTCGGGACATGCGAGTGGAAATCAAAACAGCTATTAGCTTTGGAAAAGACATAACCCTCAAGAGCTTGAAACAGGATGGGTATCAGGCCGTTTTCCTGGCAACGGGTCTTCACCGGAACCGTCGTTTGAACATAGACAAAGAAGATTTGAAAGACGTCCTAAAGGGGGTTGATTTTCTTCGAGACGTCTCCCTGGGTCATCCCGTTTCCATCGGCAGGAAGGCTGTCGTCATTGGTGGCGGGAATGTGGCCATTGATGTGGCTTTGACTTGTATTCGCAAAGGGGCCACGGAGGTTTCTTTGGTTTGTCTGGAACAAAGGAATGAAATGCCGGCTTGGGAGCATGAAATCCGGGAGGCCTTGGAAGAAGGAGTTGAAATCATCAATGGCTTTGGCCCCAGCAAATTCCTGGAGAAGAACGGCAAACTGTCCGGGATAGAACTCAAGCGCTGTACTTCCGTGTTCGACGAAAAAGGAATCTTCAATCCTACATACGATGCGACGGATCTGACCACCCTTGAGACGGATACGATCGTTGTGGCCATTGGTCAGGCTGCAGACCTATCGTTTGCCGGGCAGCAGGGGATTGCCGTCAGCGCGGAAGGTCGACTGACGGCTGATCCGGTCACTCTTCAGACGCCGATACAGGGAGTCTTTGCGGGGGGGGATGCAACCTATGGCCCAAAATCCGTTGTTGAGGCCATTGGTTCCGGCAAAGAGGCAGCGATATCCATTGACCGGTATTTAAAAGGCCTGAGTCTTGGTGCTGATAGAGACACAAGATTGAACCCGATAACAAAACCCGTTATCGAAAAATACACTCCCTCACCCCGCACGGAGATGCCCCGTCTCGATCCCCGGGAGCGAGTAAAGAGTTTTGCAGAAGTCCGGTTGGGGTTCACGGAGGATATGACCCTCCAGGAGGCGAAACGATGCGTCTCCTGCGGCACGTGCTGCCTACAGGCCTGCCCTTATGATGCAATCGTCTTCAATGAACAGAGCGGGAAAACCCAGAAATGCAACCTTTGCTACCAAAGGGTCACGAACGGGCTCTATCCAGCCTGTGCCGACAATATT
>JAHECH010000786.1 GCA_024641835.1 Deltaproteobacteria bacterium | reverse complement strand
TCTTGCCCGCCATCCAGTCCCGCCCTTGCGGCTGAAACGTGTGACTTTGCAGAGTCACCACGGCGCGCTTGATTAGATCTGCACGTACAGGGGTCTCAAAGAATTTCGGAAGCTCAACCTTTCCGATTGCCTTGCCTTCCAAATCGTATAAGCTGACAGTTTTCGTCAAATCGTGTCACTATTCAGTTGGCTTCCGTGCTTGAATTTCGCCTGTCTAACCCGGAGCCCTCAATATATGCTTGTCGCGAGCTTGAAGACCCCCAAGGAGATCAAGATCGCTTCCTCTGTTCGAACTGTCGACACGTTCTGGTTCGGCACCGTGTTGACAAAATAATCAAACACATCCTCAGGAGCCATTTTCTCCTGCCCCAGAATATCCCTAAGCCCCATTCTCGGAGAACCAAACGCTATCAGAACCTGCCGCGCGCCTTTCAACGAATCGACCAAACCCCGCCACAGATCTCCAATCGGAGCGCCATAGCGTGAAGTGCCTATAACAAGATCGAAATTACCTTTATCAACGAATTCGCCGAGGCCGGAATCAGCTTTGACCACCCTATATCCCCAATACGACGGCTCTTTGGTCAAGTCCTCAACAATTTCGGCAATTCGATTCTCTCCAAAGCTGGTTAGTCTCACGGTTACTCGTTTTCCTACAGGAAAATCTCCGTGACACTCGAACGCCTCTTCAACGCCTACGTCAACCAACACATTGCCGCGAGACCTTTCCACTACCACGCCGTCTCTAACATCCCCCACCTTGACTTCTCGAATAGAATGAGGAACATCATGAGGAGGCGTCTGAAGAGGAGGCAGAATCCCTGCAAATCTCAAGTTCGGCGTGAGTCGGAACATTCTCTTTCGAAGGTACTGCGGGGTCTCAACAAATCTCAGAATTTCCGTACACAGCTCAAGATCGCTTTTTTGATCGCGTCGTGCGTCATCTTGGTAGAATACGATTTCTGTCACACCGAAGATAGAGCAGGCACGGGCCACCGATCCCAATTTTCCTGTCTTTTCTCTCAAGTGCGGCGTATCTGAAACTAGGGAGCCGGGGATGGCCAAAGACAGCGCTCTAACATTCGATTCTGAAGTCATCCAACGTGGCCTTCCGAGAAATGGGGGTAGTTAGGCGCTAAAGATGAATCTAACTCATCAGATATGATAATTAAGAGAGGAAAACGCTGTTTTTCTCCGATTCTGCCCGGTATGTGTGAGGCCAATGAGACGGCCACATGATGTCGGGAAGCTTCTCCAGTCAGCTAGGCGATTGGGGAGACGATACTACCAGCTGACGGGTCGCCCGCTGGGAATTACAGGTGAGATAGCTGAATACGATGCTGTTCGATTATTGGGTCTCGAGCAGATGCCAGTTCGCCAGCCAGGATACGACGCTATTCGTCGCGAGAATGGCAAGATAACAAGAATACAGATCAAGTCAAGATGCCTCGTTGACTCAACCAAGCCTGGTCAGCGCCTAGGCCAGATTAGGCTGGATAGACCATGGGACAGCGTGCTGGTCGTGATTCTCAGCAAAGATCTCAACACTGAGGAAATATGCGAGGCCAGACGCTCATCAGTAAGAAAAGCTCTGACGAAGCCGGGTTCGAAATCACGCAATGTACGCGGCGCCCTTGCATTGAACCAATTCAAGAGGATCGCGCGGCGTGTGTGGCCAATATCTCCACAGAAAACCGACGAGTGATTACCATAGATTCTTACTGATTCTAAGAGTGCTTAAATCGATTCAAACCAATAAGAAGCCAACATGCTCCTGATCCAAGCCCTAGTTGCTTTCGTGTTGGGTTTTCTCCTAGGAGAGGTTCTCGATGTCTGGTGAATCAGCAGGTACGCGAGCATAAGATTCCATAACCAGTTGCATTGTACACTTTCAGCTTAATTCGTATCCACCAGATTTGTAAGCAGCGATATTCTTCCACAAGCGTGAATCTACATTGAGCGATATTCAGAGAGAAAAGCAACAGCGCTTTTTGAGCCTTGCTGGCGAATACTGCGGTTCAGCAGAGACTCTCTTCAATGCTTCAGAGCCAAATGCGCCGACTATTCTTGTGTCTTGGCAGACTGCTGAAAATTCTCTGAAGGCGCTTCTAGGCGAGGACATGCATACACACGACCTCAGCAGAATCGTGGGCCGTCTGCAGCGCGATAATATTCTGACCTCCGACGAAATTATCCAACTCTCGGCACATGGAGCGGCAATAACTGGTTCAAGAACATACAACGACACAAGGTATCCCGACAACGACCCTAATTATTGGCGATCACAGTCAAGAGAAGCCATAGCGGCCGCAGTCACG
>JAHECH010000145.1 GCA_024641835.1 Deltaproteobacteria bacterium | reverse complement strand
GTCCTTCAAGAAGCTGTATCGGGAGTCTTTTTCGGAAAGCACCGGGGTCTTCAGCGGCCAATCGATGTTTAGATCAGGATCCGACCAAAGAATACCACCTTCACACTCCGGTGCGTAAAATTCACTACATTTATAATGGACCAATGCTCTTTCACTGAGAACACAAAAGCCGTGCGCGAATCCTTCGGGAACGTATAATTGGCGCTTATTTTTGTCTGACAGGACTGCACCCGCCCATTGACCAAAATGGGGAGAGCCACGCCGAATGTCCACAACTACGTCAAAGACCTCCCCTTCCATTACCTGCACGAGTTTGGCTTGGGAACGAGGATACTGGAAGTGGAGTCCCCTGAGAGTTCCCCGAAACGAAAAAGAGAGGTTGTCCTGCACAAATGCACAATGAATTCCGGAATCTTTGTACCTTATCTGGTGGTAAGTCTCCATGAAAAAGCCGCGCTTGTCTGCGTATACATCGGGCTCAATCTCTATCACTCCGGGAAGTGTTGTCGTCATGATGTTCACTACCAATCACCTAACCTTGTCATGCCTGTCCAAAATAGTATTTTCACCGCAGAGGCGCGGAGGACACGGAGAGAAGTTTTTGTTTGTCGGGAGATGCCCGCCAGCCGGCAGGCGGGTGCACCGACAAACAAAAATATTCTGCCATAAAATCTCCCTCTCTGCGCCCTTAGTGACTCTGTGGTGAACCTGATTTTGAGGGAAGCGAATCTTCTCCGAAAACACCAATGAAATCAAGGTAACCCGCGTGGAATTCCACTCATATTGCACAGCACTGTAACCTTGTATTCGTTGATTGGCTATGTTGAACAACCTTTGCCCGCACGGTCTATTTGGTCTGTCCTGTCGATCTGGTTCTTTTGGTTTGTTCAGTTTGTCTAGTTTCTCATTTCAGATAACCCTCTTGCTTCAACCGAGAGGTTATCCTCTGCATCACCATTTCAGCCTGTTTCTTAAATTCGATGAAATCTTCAGGCGTGAACATAAAGGATGGATTATAATCAGCTTCTTGCCTGTATTTCATAAGTCTCGAGAAAACGTGAGAAGCCTCGGGTTCAAAAATCCCCTGCTTTACAAAATGCTGACTAAAGAGCCGAAGTGCGCCTTCGTGACTTTTAGGTTCAAGTCCTTTCGTTAAAAGCATCGCTCTCACCGTATACAACAAGGAGTAATACAGTTTTGCCACCGCGTCCCTTATAAAGCCGTTATTGAACAGAAGATCAGCGGCTTTCATTGATTCATTAGCATGCTCAATCTCCTCACGGACATTCTCTTTTTTGTTGGCTTCGTTCACAACGGGATCCCTTCCCTCTCTATATCGATGGCTATCCTGCGTTCCCTCTTTTTAAGACGCTCAAATTCATCTTCTGAAAAAACAAGCACGGATATTGGCAAGAGGTACTCAAGTTCAATTTCGGCTACCTGGTCCAGAATCCGGCGCTTCATCTCCCTCGTGAGTCCCCGCACAAGAATAGCCACGTCAAGATCCGAGTTCTCACTATAGTCTCCCCTTGCTCTTGAGCCAAAGAGCACCATTTTGAGTGCCTGAGGACCTAACAAGTGCACGAGCTTCTTTTTCAGGTCCTCTAACTCCTTTTTCCTTTCATCTTCAATCATGATTATAAGAATTCCAATATACCCTTTATGCAAGGGCTTTCAGGAGCGCCATCGGTGCACCTCACCGACTATCTCTTCTGCCCCTGCCTTACACTTGCGAGCAGCGTCCAGTACGAATTGTGCGGATTCTTCATCAAACAAGTCCCACGGCAGCTTATAAGAGGATTCATCTCCATAATCCGTCATGAAATGTTCTTCTGCACCAAGCAGCAGGAAATCAGGCAGGATATCCTTGATTTTATCCTGAGCTTGCTTTGGAATTTCAGGGCTCTTAATTAAATGCGCCATGTGCTTGGCCGGTTCATGAGTTTTAGTAGACACGCCAAAAAGCATCAGCACAGCCTTTCCTGCGTTTTCTACTGACAGCTGAGCATTTGCGACGCAGGATCGCCATCGTCCTAACTGAAAGTCCTGTTCAGCTTCTCGAAGAAAGCCCTTTGAAAGATTAAGCCGATACTCGACATCCTCACGAGAGTTCATGAAATCCCTCCCAGTTGAGTTCCCACTCCTTCTTAGGAATTTTTTCGAATCGCCAGTACCACTCTTTCCCGACACGTTTCCGCTTTAAACCCGACTGCTTCAGAACTTGGATAGCCCTTTTGCGATATGGTTCAAAATAATCTTCCCCATACAGACAAACTCCATCAAAACAAATCTCTAACAGTAAAGGGGTCAGATTGCTGTCTACTTCTTCAGGAGTTTTCGAAATCGTGTTTATTCGAATGGGAATATCCCAGATTGCCCTCCGTATTTCCTTTAGCCGTATAAGCGAACCGGCAGGCAGCCTTTCAATAACCAGGAAAATGTCGTGATCCCTTTGAGCTTCCGTTTCCCCCCTGGCTCTTGATCCGAATAGGACCACTGTCTGAAGCCGCTCTCCAAAGGCTTCACTCAGCTTTTGGATCAACGGCTTGTAAATGTCCCATTTCTTCTCATTCATAGATCTCTACTTGCTTTCGTGGGCCTGCCAGAGCCGAGGTGATCACTCCTTGAAGTAATCGATAACGCTCTGGATAATGGCCTCCAGATCATGGTTGGGTTTGAACCCTATCAGGTTTTTTAATTTCTCTACGTTCGGGCATCTCCTTTGCATATCCTCGAACCCGGGCCCATAGGCTTTTTCATAGGGAATGAACTCGATTTCAGAAGGACTTCTCGTCATCTCTTTGACTCTCTGCGCAAGGTCTTTGATGGAAATTTCATGGTCGTTTCCCACGTTGAAGACGTCCCCTTCTGCGCGCGCCTCGTCCATCAGCTTGATAAGCGCCTCCACCACATCTCTGACATGGCAAAAACTTCGCGTCTGGGTGCCGTCCCCAAAAACCGTGATCGGCTTCCCCAAGATAGCACTCTGAACAAAATTGGGGAGGACCATGCCGTATCTGCCTGTCTGCCTTGGCCCCACTGTGTTGAATAGACGGGCAACGACCACGGGAAGCTTTTTCTCATCGTAATAGGCAAGAGCCAGAAACTCATCCAGGGTTTTGGAGCATGCATACGCCCAGCGCCTCTTCTTGACTGTGCCCATAACCCGGTTGTCGTCCTCAGCGAGGGAGTGCCCCACATGTTTGCCGTAGATCTCCGAGGTGGAGGCAATGAGAACCTTCTTCTTAAAGCGGTTTGCAAGTCTCAGGACGGTCTCCGTTCCCTTGACATTGATATCCAGGGTTTCCACGGGATGGTCCATGATGTTCAACACCCCCACAGCCGCTGCCAGGTGATAAATGTGGTCCACCTTGAAAACCAGCTCATTCATCACTGATTCATTGAGGATCGTATCAACCACGAGGTGAAATCTCTTGTTGCTCTGGATCTTGGCGACGTTGGAGAGTTTGCCTGTCCAGAGATTGTCAATGGCATATACCTCGTGACCCAGTTCCACGAGTCTTTCTGCCAGATGAGACCCGATGAATCCCGCCCCCCCGGTAATTAACGTTCGCATCGTTTCACTCGCTCCGCTTGATAAAATCTTGACTGCGTCAAGATTTTATATAACGCGACTACGTCGCTTGATATTCTGAATCGAGAACTTCCCTTATCTTTTCTGCCGAGATTCTACCAATACCTTCAACTTGGACCAAGTCTTCCACACGGGCATTCATGGCATTTGACACGGACCTAAAATGCTCCAGCAATCTCTTAGCCACAGTGGGACCGACTTTCGGAAGACCCTGCAGAATGAACAACTGTTTTGATTTGAGTCTCTTGGGTCGGTACCCTCCTCTCAATGGGATAACGTCCATGCAGGCCTCTTCCTGCCTCCCAATCATGAGGATGATGTCCTTTGTTTCCTCTTTGCTTCGGGAATAGACTACGGGAACATACCAAATGGCTTGGGTTGATATGAGTGCTCCTCTGATAGCCGTCTCATCGAAGTCAAGACCTGTCTTGAAGGGATTCTCTTCAATAAGCAGAATCGGGTTGAGGCTATACCTCTTCAGGTTGGACAATTGACTAAACAATCTTCCATCGATAATCGAGATCAGGAAATCTCGGGCCGTCTTCCGCTCCATGGTGATCGCGTCATTGATCAGGTAGTCGCCGTAGGATAACTTTTTGACCTCGACTGCGACTTCTTCCTTCCACAGTAGGTCGATGATTCCTGATGCCTTCTCTCGGTAGTCGACGGTGATTTTCATCGCTTCGCTTGATAAAATCTTGACGCAGTCAAGATTTTATATAACGCGACTACGTCGCTCAACCTCCCGAATCGAGCTAATTGTTTCTGCCGAGGTTTTTGACTCCATCAAAATTTCACGCAGCGGCGCAGCCGCGTTGTATAAAATTGTGCAGCGTAGCGGAGCAATTTTATGAAACGCGGCGGGATAGCTCCGCCCCTTCGATTACATGGCCGAAAGAGCCTTAACCTGCAATGATTATTGACGAATTATAGGTGTTTTCCGCCTATGAAAGCGACGAAGTCGCGCTGTATAAAATCCCGCAGGGATTTTATTAAGCGAGCTTTTCCAGCGCCCAGTCCTCTATCTCAACCGCGAGGGAGCGGCGGAGGAGCTCAATGCTCACCACGACCTTGTCTGTCTGTCCCTTGTGCTGGAGGTAGAACCCGGTCAGTCCTTTCAGGGGCCCCTCCATAATCATGACCCTATCCCCTTTGTTCATGTAGGCACGATTCTGAACCGTTCGCTCTGTGCCGTTCAGAACCATGAGAGAGGCAATCTCCTCCTCCTTGGCTGGCACCGGCTTACCGTCAAACCCAATCATTCGCACCACGCCCGTGGTCTTGATGATGTCCCAGTAGGTCTCTGCATTCATGTCAAAGCGGACAAACACGTACCCTGCCAGCAAAGGAATAGAGATCTTTTTCCGCCTGTCCTTTCTCCGGCTCATGACCAGGATCTTCGGAAGAAAAGACTCAATGGATTTTCCGGTGAATCCATCAAAAACCTTCTGCTCAAAATGGCTCCTGGTGTGGACGGCGTACCATTTGGGAAGCTCAAGGATCATACCGTGGCTATCCTTTGATGATCTACCCCGCCGTTGGCGAGGGTTTCAATGGCATCATCTGAATCATCAAGGCGGGTAACAAGGATCATATCCCAGTCATCTTGGCGCACACGCTCCAGACCGCTGATCACATGGCTGAAGAAATTGTTGCCCGTTTTCTGTTCATCGATGATGCCTACGAGGCGGATACCGGTGAGTTGCAGGTAGAGATAGGCAAGCTCCGCCACCTCTCCGGCTCCGTAAAAGAGGATCTTCTTGACCTCTTTGTCTTCCATCTCATGGTACTTATTGAGGATGAGGTATTTGATATCCCTGTAGAAATTCACTGAATAACGAAGGTATTCCGCGGTAAGACGGCTTTTTCTCGAAAGGCCTTCAGGGGTTAGAAAGTACTTAAGCCTGTTTCTGGGCATGGTCTTGACTTTGAAGTAGCCCTTATTGACCAGCCTTTTCATGAAGGTATTGACCAGCCCGACAGAGATATTCAGGCGCTTGGAAAGCTCCCTCTGGCTGTAGGTGCCGTCCCTGTCAATTTCACCCATGAGCCTGAGGATGCGGAAGTCTTCTTTATCCATGAGCTGAGATCCCCTGCCAGCCTTTTCTTTCGAAAAGCCTTGTGTGGACTTATAGTTAAAGCGTTCAATTTCTGAACATGGATTATGTTCAATAATTGAACGCTTGTCAAGCCAAAAGTGAGAAAACCCCATGATTTTTAGATCCTTATCTGTTAACATGCACCTCTCTCAGTATTCCAAGTTCATTCCAAGCATCAAGGCAAAGGAGATTGATTCATGGACTGCAAAAAGGAAGAGCATCTCAAGAAATGTGCCTGTACCTATGACGCCTGCGCTCGAAAAGGAGTCTGTTGCGAATGCCTGTCCTATCACCTTCGATCCAGAGAGCTTCCGGGCTGCTGTTTCCCGGAAAAGGCCGAAGCGACTTTTGATCGGTCTTTTGAGAATTTCGCCCGGCTTGTCCAGTCTGGAAAAGTGTAGTGCAACTATCCGATATGCTCGCTCAGCCAATCCGGAAACGCAAACCAAGGCAATGCGACATTGCTTCCAGGCAAATTCTTCCGTTCTTCCACATTGCACACAATCAAGCCCTTACCGGATGCCTCATTACCGGCCATCTCCTTAAAAAGCTCGAGATGCTGCGCATGATGCGCCAAAGGCGTTGAAGTCAGTTTAGTCTCGATAGGCCACAGCTTATTCCTCGCCTGAATGATCATATCCACTTCAAGCCCTCCCTGGGATCTCCAGAAGAACAGAGCGGGTTTCTTACCGAAATTGAGGAAGGTCTTCCACGCCTCGCTTACGATAAGCCCTTCAAAAATCGCTCCTCCCATGTTCCCTCTCAACACAGACTCAGGAGCAGGCTGCCTGGTTAAAAAACAAACAAGCGAAGGATCGGTTAAGTAAAACTTGGGAGTTTTGATAATCCGTTTTCCAAAGTTCTTGAAGAATGGAGGCACCATGATAGCGAGATAACTTGCTTCGAGGATCTTAGCCCATGACTTAATCGTCGGCTGGCTTACACCGCATTCCCTGGCCAAATCAGCAGGATGAAACTCATGGGAATGGTTCGCAGCGCACAAGTTGATGAAAATCTCGAAGGCGCGGAGGTCTTTGATGTTCTCGATTTGACGTACGTCTCGTTCGACATACGTTTGCATGTAGGACTTCAGCCACAGGTCTCGCTTTTCAGGAAAACAGGCGGGTTCAGGAAAAAGACCGGACCACAAAAGATCATCAAGCCCTTTTTTCAACTGATCCGTTTCTTTCAGGCTGAAGGGAGCCAATTCGAGGATAGCAATTCTCCCAGCAAGGGTTTCGGTAATGCCCTTCATCAAAGCGAACTGCTGAGAACCTGTGAGAATCCAAGTTCCAGCCTTTCGGTCTTTGTCCACCCGTATCTTGACATATTGGAGAAGAGAAGGGACGTACTGAATCTCGTCCAAAATAATGGGTTTTCCGGAAAACTGGTCCAGAAAACCGTTAGGGTCTTGCAATGCAAAATCACGGTTCAAAGGATCATCAAAGGTCACATAGGGCGCTTTAGGAAGGACTTTCTGAACAAATGTGGACTTGCCTGATTGCCTCGGACCCGTGACAAGCACGGCAGGGAACTGGCGAAGAGCGAGCTCAAATGTCTTTGTCAGGTCGCGGGCTAAGTACATATTTACCCAAATTAAAATCTAACTTTAATTTGGAATTTAACCTATCGAGGCTTTCCTGTCAATCAAAAAAAACGGCTGGATATGAACGAAAAGAGCAGAACATGAAGCGCGGGGCAATATTGCTGGAGGGTCTAAGTCTCCTTGGACAGGCGAAGGATAGGAATTTTTCGGGGCACAAAAAAATGGTCGGGACGACTGGATTTGAACCAGCGACTCCCGCGTCCCGAACGCGGTGCTCTACCAGACTGAGCCACGTCCCGACTCGATGGGAATATATCTTATTGAAAATCGACAGGCAAGCGCAAATTTCCCAAATGAAATCTGCTCTGGGCAGATTTCATATAACGCCCCTTCGGGGCTTTGACCCCACCGAACAGAGAAGGATGTCCACCAGGTTCTGCATGATCCTGGCTGTTGCCCCCCAGATTACCTCCCCTCCGTAGGTGTACGCCAACCCGTGGTAGATGTTTCCCTGATAATTGACAGGGATCGTAGAACTACCGTCCAGAAAAATCCTCAAGGGCACGGTGATGAGCTTAGCCACTTCATCCGTGTTGATCTTGAAGCTATACGGATGAGGGATGAACCCTACAAAAGGGTGCACAATGTAGTTGGAGGCGACGGTGCGCATGTCATCCATCCGTCCCAAGATCATTACATCTCTGCTCTGGAGCCCGACTTCTTCATAGGCTTCTCTTAGGGCCGTCTCCAGGAGAGACCCGTCTCGTTCGTCCACACGACCCCCTGGAAACGAAATCTGGCCCTTGTGGGCTTCCACCGTGTTCGTCCTCTTGGTGAAGAGGATCCTGTACTCGTCATCCTGTTTGAACATGGGGATAAGGACCGCCGCATGCCTGGAGAGCCTATCCTTGTCCTCAATCATTTGTGGTTCTCGAGCCTGCAGGACTTCCTTGATCAGCCATGGTAAGTTTTCCTTGTCGAACATCCGAACCACCAAAAGCGCCACTCCGCCGCGGCCAAATATCTCCGCGCGGCCGGCCGAGGGGGAGATCTCTTCAGAGCCGCAACCATTTCCCCAGTGCCATGAACCGGCGCCGAAAAGTCATAGGATTATGGCAGTACCCCCAGAAGACCATCCCTCCGGTCAGCTTGGACTGATGCGCCTACCCCGGAGAAGACTTAAGATCATGGGGGTGATCGACGGGATGAGTCCGTTTCCGGTT
>JAHECH010000144.1 GCA_024641835.1 Deltaproteobacteria bacterium | reverse complement strand
ACCATGACCTAAAGTTGATCACTGGGCAGCGATTTCTTCGTTTCTCTATTTTGAAAGAGACCCCCATGACCCCTGAGATATCAGCAATACCCCATACGTAACCGTATTTATGAAACCGTGTGCTTAGCCTGACGACTCAACACGCTTCAAAGGATGGTCTCATCAAAGGTTGAAGTGCCTCTTGGCCATATGGGAGATGGTTTCGCCGATGCTGATGGAAGCAGTGGCCGCAGGCGAGGGGGCGTTGAGAACATGGATCATCCGTTCCGCGTGGATAATTCTGAAGTCGTCCACAAGAGACCCGCTCGGCTCTAGAGCTTGGGCACGTACACCCGCACCAGCCGGCCGAATGTCCTCTTTTCTTAACTCAGGCATCAGCTTCTGTAAAGCCCTGACAAAAGCGCCCTTGTTCCAAGAGCGGAACATTTCACCAAAACCCGTTTTCCAGTACTTGAAAGCGAGGATCCAGAAGGCACGGTAAAACAGGATCTCACTGGTGTCCCGGAGGGAAAAACTCGACTTGGTATAGCCTTCACGCTGGAACGCGAGCACCGCGTTAGGACCTGCTTCAATGCCTCCCCGAATCAGACGAGTGAAGTGCACTCCCAGAAAGGGAAATGCTGGATCAGGGACAGGGTAGATCAGGTTTTTCACGAGATGGCGTCTCTCAGGGATGAGCTCGTAATATTCTCCTCTAAAAGGAGTGATTCGTACCTTGGGATCAACGCCGGCCATCCGGGCGATGCGATCAGATTGGAGGCCTCCGCAGCCAATGAGATTTCGGCAGCGCACTTCACCCTTGTTTGTTTCGAGAATAATGCCGTTGGGTTCACGCTTGAATCCTGTGACGCTGGTGCCGGTATGAATTTCGCCCCCTGAATTTTGCACAATCTCAGCATACTTTTCCGTCACCTGGACATAATCCACAATCCCTGTGGCAGGGACGAAGAGCCCTTCAATACCTGCGGCATGGGGTTCATAGTCTTGCAATCCCTGCCGGCTCAGCCGCTTCATGCCCTGGAGCCCATTGGCCCTGCCTCTACGCTCCAATTCGTCGAGGCTAGGAATTTCTTTTTCCCTTGTGGCCACGACGACCTTGCCGCACTGTTCATGGGCAATGCCATGGCCCTGGCAGAAACGGTACATCGCTTCCCGGCCTTCTGTGCAGTTTCGCGCCTTGAGAGAGCCGGGCTTATAATACAGACCGGAATGGATAACGCCACTGTTGTGGCCGGTCTGGTGAGCGGCCAGACGGTGTTCAGCTTCAAGAACGGCGAGGGAGACGTTTGGATAGCGTGAGAGCGCCATGGCCGTGGCCGTTCCAACGATTCCACCGCCAATGATTGCGATGTCATAATCCATACTGCTCTCCCAGAGTTGAAATACATTTATGTGTGCGGAAGTATTAAAAAAATCGGTTAGCGTGTCAAGGCAAAAACAACCCTCGGGAAACAATTGGCAATTCTGGACGAGATTTCATTTCGAGAGGCCTTGCCAAATGAAAAGGGCAGCCGAGCTGCCCTTTCTTCGTCCTCTCAGGAAAGGTTTGGCTTCCCTAGGAATACAAAGACGTAATCCTCATTGTTGATGTCGATCGCGAGATTTCCTCCTCGCGATTTTGCATACTCGACCCAACTCGGTTTCCCTTCAGCACAGCATTCCACGTCATGAGGAGAGTAACGGCCCTTTTTCTTATCAAACCAGCTTAGCAGCATGGCATCGCTGTAATAAGATCTCGCCTGATCCTTTGCGATCCCTTGTGCTTTCAGAAAGTCAAGTTCCCCATTAATGTTGAGATGAACCGGATTGGGCAGCACATAAAACTCTGGTCTTTCACATGCCGTCATGGTGATCACCTCCGTTCCGATTCATTTGCCAGTAACCTAATAATGAAGCATGACTCTGTCAAATTAGGGAAGCTCTTTCCTCCAACCGTGATCTCTGCGATATCAACAGCAATAAAGGTCTCGGAGGCGTTTGCTCGAGTGAGGGGAAAAGGTTCGATTTGCAGGCGAAGTCGGAATATCGAAGCTTCAAAGAAACCCCAGGATGGGGAAAAATGGTGGAGATGAAGGGATTCGAACCCTCGACCTCTGCGTTGCGAACGCAGCGCTCTCCCATCTGAGCTACATCCCCATGCATGCTATTTTAATGAATGCGCTTCGTTTTTCAACAATATTTTTTTTGGCGTTACCTTGGCCATGCTTGGACTGAGTATCGGCGGGGGAATCTTTGGCAGCAGCTTTGACTTGTTTCAGGCGGGGAGGGAGTAGTGGACGCTCCCAGCAGGCCAGGATACCAGGATTGCCGTACCCTTGCTTTCGGATGAGCAAAGGGAAAAGAAGCCGCCCGAAAGCTCTGATCGTTCCTTCATGCTGGCAAGGCCCATCTCCCGTCTGATGTCACGACCTTCGAGGACTTTGCGTGGATCAAATCCCTGCCCATTGTCTTCGATGGAAAGTTCAATACGTCCTTCCCATTTTCTGAGAATCATGCATGCAGAGGTGGCGGAACTATGTTTGACAATGTTGTTGAAAGCCTCCTGGCAGACTCTGTAGATCACTATTTTCAGAGGCTCAGGAATCTCCTCCTCCTGAATATCAAAGGAGTGCTGTATCTGGATATCTGGGCAGAACTTGGCAAAATCGCGACACAAAGAACGGAGGGCTACAACAATTCCAAGATCATCGATAATAGGGGGACGAAGAGCTTGCTGCATCCTTCTCGTTTCCTTAATGGTGTCTTGAACCAAACGGATCAAATCCTCCAGGCGAATCCCCTCTACGGCATCCTTCCCCTTTCTCATGGCTTCAAGCTTGCTCTCAAGGCCGATTTTTATTGCTGTTAGACTGGATCCACTGCTGTCATGAAGCTCTTGGGCGATGCGCTTTCTTTCGTCTTCATGCGCAGACAATATCCTTCGCGAGAGATTCTGGAGCGCCAAGGTCGTTTGGGCGTTTTCCATGGCGTAGCGAATAGATCTCTCCAGGAGGGCAGGGGTAATAAGGCTCTTTTCAAGGTAATCTGCGGCACCCGCCTTCGTCGCCTTGAGATCCACGTCATGGTCTCCATAGCCTGTCAGCAGAATGGCCGGGCATCTCATGCCCTTTGCTTTCGCATCAGTCATAAGGTCGAGGCCGCTTCGGGTGCCGAGACGGTAGTCCACGAGACAGATATCATACTGACCGCTGCACATATCCTGAAGGGCTCCATCGTCAGAAGCCACCCATTTTAGTTCGAACCTGGGCGAGTTGACTTCTTCGAGCAGGTCCTTGACGAGGATGTAGTCATCCTCGTCGTCCTCGACCAGCAGAACTTTGACTGTTGCGTCGGTCACGTCATTTCCCGGAATCTTCAGCTGGAAGGGATACGATTTCAAGCCAGTATTTGCTCAGTGCTTTAAAGGCATCGAGCAGATCAGCGATCCTGATTGATTTGGTGATATAAGAGTTCGCTCCCGTGTCATAGCAACGAAGGATGTCTTCCTGCACATTAGAGGTGGTCACCACGACGACGGGAAGTCTCCGGAGGTCAGGGTCGGTCTTAATCTCTGCCAGGGCTTCACGACCATCCTTCTTTGGCAAATTCAGGTCGAGCAGAATCAGCCCGGGCCAAGGCGAGGTCTCCGAGTTGCGATATTCGCCCCGCCGGCGCAAATAATCCATCAGCTCTTCCCCATCCTCCACAAAACGCAGGTCGGCAAGGAAGCTACTCTCCCGAAAGGCCTCTTTGATGAGAAGCCTGTCGTCAGGATCATCCTCAGCCACAAGAATCGTGATGGGGATCTCTTCCTGTTTCATGATCCACGCTCCTCAGCCCTTTCTGGCAGACAAAGTCCGCAGCCCCGAATACATACTTTACTCTACTTCTATTATCCTCTATATACATCTCACAAAGGTCACCAGAAATGCAAGAGTATATCTTCGCGTGTGGACATTTTTCATATCGGCTAAAGTTGAGGGCATGGCTCAGAAGATTCTGAAGAAAGTGGATGCTTCAGACCCTTTAGACACACCATTTCTTGTTGGAATCTAAGAGATTAAGAAGGGAGCGGAAAGGATGGCAGGGGGCGGCGTGGAGATATGGCTTCTCTTGCTGAAAGGGAAGTGTTAGATGGCGACCCGATCAGAGCAGAGGAAATCCGATTTCCCGACGTAATCGATCAACAGCACCCAGAGCATTTCCAAACCTTCCTTATCCATCACCGGAAGCCATTGCCCTTTCTGAAAACGATAGTTTTCGCAGTGGTCAAGGATCTCCGGGTGTTCCTCTTTCAGGCTTTTCCAGACATGCCCAGGATGGCACGATTGGGTTAGCGCTCTGATGGCGTCGAGCACTGAAACTTTCCCTTCAGGGGTGAACCGTACAGGATCATCGTCAAAATGCACAGTCAAGGCTTGCTCCATGAACTTGTCTCCTTGTCAACGTGAAAACATTCCTGATGCAGAAAAATCGATGGTTATTTCATTCGAGCTTGCTTCAGAGGTGGTGGAAGGTCAATGCTGCGGATCATGTATTTCCGGGATAAAGGACTATGTATTTGCGGGTAAGGGTCAAAGGCGATGAGAAAGATACCTTGGCAAGAGTTGAATGCAGGCTTTTATGAAAGGCCGATATCCTGATCACCCGTGCGGATCACGCTGTTTCGCCGAGCCTTGAAATCAAGAAAACTTGACTTGAAAACCTCTCGAGCAGCAGGATCAACCCGAGACAACTTGCTCGTGTGTATGAAGATTTTCGCTGTTGAGGTGAGTGAAGATCCTGATATTGGCAGCCATAGCACCCTCCCGAAGATTGCCAGCTTACTTCCCCCAATGAAACGAAATTTGCTCTGCGATAGCCGGTTTGTGATTGACACTGCTCGGAGAAACACCGCAAGGGGGGAACTCCCCGGTCACAGCCTTACTGAGAGCCGTCTTCAGCTTGGTTAAGTCCCAGCTCTTGAAGACCCAATGAACCATGCCCATGGGTGCTGCCTCACGTCTTGCTGGTGGGTGATCACTACAGAAGATAGCGGGGGCCATGTATCCCGCCTTGTTAAGACCCTCGCAAAGATCTGATTCACCACAACGGCCCAAATAGCAATCTACGAGCACAAGGTCCGGCTTCTCACTCTCGATCTTCGGATAAAGTTGGCCTACCTTGTTTGCAACCATGACGGTGTACCCTTCCTCAGCCAGCTCCTCGCAATAGAGCATGGCGAGAACATCATCGTCACAGACCAAAAGGATCTTGGGCATGGGCTCCCCCCTAAAACACAGCGATGGAGATGGCGACCTTCCAGAACTGAGCTTATTTCAGGCACCCTGGTGTGCTTCCATCTCCGCAGTAACGGTTGATGAGTTGGCCTCTGGCTTGGGTGTCACGGTATCTTCTGGGGGAACAATATGAATTTGGCACTCCGGGAATAACCATCGGACCAAGGGAATCAGGTTTGAGTCTTCTAAGAACAGATTGGCTTTGATGATGATCTGATCCATGAATTGCCTCCGATATCCGCTGTACGGAGAAAAAGAGGTTAGCTTATGAGAGGACCCTGTCCGCTTTTTAACACTTTAAAAGTTCAAAATCCCCTTGTCTATCAGGAGAATCCTGATTTTTTCTGAAAAATATCTGAAATCCCGGAGGAGTCTTGCGCTCCGGCTCAGCTCAGTTTGGCAAGGGATTTACGACTCAGGGCACTCGACGGCTGAGCGGGCGGACCAAGCGGAACAAGGAAGGAGACTAGGCTTTTATGAGTCCTTTTCTTAGGGCGATTTTGGTCATTTCAGCGAGGGTCTGGACATTCAGCTTTTCCATGATGTTGTACTTATGGGACTCCACTGTCTTTGGGCTTATGAACAGCTTGTCTGCGATTTCCTTAACGGTTTTTCCATCGGCCAGAAGCTTGAAGACCTCAAATTCACGCCGGCTCAGCTTTTCAAGAGAATTCATCCCTTCTTTTTCCAGGTCTTCCAGGTGCTCCAGTAAGCTTTCTTTGACAGGGAGACTCCAATAGGTGTTGTTCTGTTTCACTGCTTTGAGGGCGAGAATAAGGTCTGATAAGGGATTCTCTTTCAGCACGTAGGCGGAAATCCCCGCTTTCATCAGGGTCAGTACATACTCTCTGTCCGAGTGCATGGTGAAGATGACAACGCGGATTTTCTTGTTGAATCTCTTAATTTCCTTTGCGGCCTGCAGGCCACTCATATTGGGCATGGAGATGTCCATGACTACGATATCCGGGTTCAGGGACTTGGCCATCTCCATCCCCTCGAGTCCATCATTGGCTGAGCCCACCACTTTAAATTCGGGAAATTCATCGATGGCCGCTTTAATGCCTTCGACGACGACCTGATGGTCATCAACGATCAGGACTCTCACCTTCTCAGACACAGGCATCTCCGTGCTCTCTCGCATGTGTTCTTCACCTTTCCCGCCCATAATACAAGTTATCCAGCGTGAGGCTTTGGATTTGCTCCTACATAAAGGGAAAAGCTGTGAGCGTAAATGGGGTTGATCGTGTATCTAAGGTTTTCTGAGATGGTATTTCCGCGTTGAGAATAAGGGAGAAAGTGGGGTGTCCTATGATGCAGCTTTTTGTTTCAATTGAAATACAGTTTTTAGCCCATTTGTGGATAAGAGGAGTTTTGAGAAATTGCGAATGGAAATCGCCCCTGGGTTTGGCCTTCCAAGGGGGGCAAGGAGAGGCTTCTCGGTGTTGCCAGGGCAATCAGTGACCCTGACCGGAAAGACGCCGAGTTTGCGCTAGCTGTGGGCGACCGCTGGCATAGGAAAGGACTGGGAACCAAGCTCCTGCAAAAGTGTATCCAGGTGGCCAGGGATTACGGGATCAAGACTCTTCAAGGGAGGGTCCTCTCGGACAACCACGAGATGCTTGCATTGGCTGGAAAGCTCGGCTTCGAGTTGTTACGGAGTAGAGAGGCCGACGAGTACCTGGTCAGCATGCATCTCATGGACAAAGATTCGCATGCAGAGCACCCGGCTTTGACCAATACCCGCCGTGGGGATGAACCATACTGACATGAACGCCATCTAATGAAACGCCGGAATCCCCGTGATGTCTTGCCCCAACACCAAGGTGTGCATGCTTTCGGTGCCTTCCAGGGTACTCATGGCTTCAAGGTCGCAAAGGTGGCGTATCACGTGATGATCAGCAAGAATCCCTCGGCTCCCCAGGATATCCCGGGCCAGACGGGCAATGTTCATAGCCTCGCGGACGCTGTTCAGCTTGGCCATGGAAATCTGGGGATGGCGCACTGATCCCTTATCCATCAACCGTCCCAAATGGTAATTTAGGAGTTGGGTCTTTGTGATTTCCAAGAGCATGAGAGCCAAACGTTCCTGCACGAGTTGGTACGAAGCAATGGGCTTGCCAAACACCTCTCTATTGCCCGCGAACTCCCTCGCCGCTTCATAGCAGGCAATCGCTGAGCCGACAGCGCTGCAGGCAACACCGTAGCGCGCATAATTCAGGCACTGGAACACAGGTTTGAGGCCGAAGGCTTCGGCTAGCACAGCATCGGATCCCACCGCGCAGTCTTTGAGTTCAAGGAGGGAAGTGGGTGAAGTTCGGTAAGCGAACTTGCGCTGGATCGCAGTGGCACGGAAGCCGGGGGTGAGGGTATCCACCAGGAACCCCCGAATACCTTCTTCAGTCTTTGCCCAGATCAGTGCGACCTGGGCAATCGCCCCATTGGTGATCCACATTTTGGTGCCGTTGAGCAAATAGACATCGCCATGCCGCGCGGCTTGAGTCGTCATGCCGGCGGGATCGGATCCAAAATTCGGCTCAGAGAGACCGAAGCACCCGATAGCCTGCCCGCTGCGCAACTTGGGCAGCCAATTCTGACGCTGCTCCGCAGAGCCGAAGGCATAAATCGGATACATCACCAGTGAGTTTTGGACAGAAAACATGGCGCGCAACCCGCTGTCACAGCGCCCGAGTTCCTGACAGGCCAGGCCATAGGCGGTGTGGCTGGTTTTCCGGCATCCGTATCCCTCAACGTGCACGCCGAAAAAGCCCAGTTCAGCCATCCGGGGAACCAAGTGCAATGGGAAAGCGCCTTTGTCGAAATGCTCCACGATGATGGGCATGCAGACTTCGTCTACGAAGCGGCGAACGCGATCGCGGAAATCAACTTCTTCTGGAGTCAGGAGCGCTTCGATCCGGAAATAATCTACATCTTCCCTTTTTTTCATTTTTTATCTCCCCTAGCACGGTCTTGAAAACGACGTGCTCGCAGGCTGCTCAAAAACGCTTAGATACAAGGCGCCAATGTTAGTACATCGGTTCATAAATTCGGTTACATATTTTGACACAAGGTGTCTGTGATGGGGCCATGGGGGTCTCTTTCAAAATGAGGAAACGAAGAGAGACCGGGAAAGACTCCGCAAGCAGGGCGCAGCGAAGGCGGGCGGCGCGGCCGCATCAGTCATTTCCATGTTTGGCTTTACGTGGCTATTC
>JAHECH010000143.1 GCA_024641835.1 Deltaproteobacteria bacterium | reverse complement strand
TGACGGGTCGGTCCAGGCGCTGAGAAAGCTGGCTGGCGTCGATCTAGGGTTTACGGTTCGGGGGAACGACGTGGCCCAACTTGAAAAACTTACAGGACAGGCCCTGCCGATCAAGGGCCCATTTGCCCTTTCGGGGCATGTGGTGGATTCCGGATCTCACATATACCAGGCTGAGGATCTGGCAATCGAGTTCGGAAAAACCAGATTCAGCGGCTGGGCGAAGCTGGACCTCAGCGCTGGCCAGCCTCGCGTTGAAACCCTTCTATCATCGCAGCGGTTCAGCCTGCAAGCGCTCTCTCTGGCTGCACTTCCCCGCCTCAGCCGCGTCTCCGACCTGGGCCCTTTTACCCTTGAAGCAGCCCTTGCGGTGGCGGAGCAGGGACTGGCACTCGAGATGCTGAACCTCACTGTGGGGAAAGAGGACCTGATCAACCTGAGGCTGAAAGGATCGGTCAATGACCTGGCATCGCTGCAAGGAGTCGCTTTGGAGTTTGAAATGAAGGGAAAGGACGTGGCCCGGCTGGGGAGGCTTACTTCGTTCCCCCTGCCACTGGAAGGGAACTATGCTCTTTCCGGAACGGTAAACTCAGCGAAGGGCGGCCCATACATGGTCAACGACCTCAACATCCTGCTGGGAGAAAACCATCTGAAGGGAACCCTGGAACTGGATGTGGTCGCCAAAAGCCCATGGCTTGCAGCTGAGTTGTCCTCCCAACGATTCAATCTCCAGCCCCTGCTATTCTCGAAAATCGGTTGGCATGCAGGCATTGCAGGAATAGAAGACCTGGGGCCTTTGGATCTGAAGGTGAAACTCAGTGGCCCGGCTGAAGAGTTGTCCCTCCGCCAGTTGGATCTATCTGCGGGAAAGGAGACCCTGGTTGCTCTGCAGGTCCAGGGTACTGCGGAAAACCTACCGAAACGGCGGGGAATAGACATCCACTTCGATGTTCGGGGGACAGATTTGAAAAGTCTTGAGAAGGTTACCGGATATCCAGTGCGACAATCCGGCTCATTTGCGGTCTCCGGCCGATTGGCCACACGTGCTTTAAACGTATATGCCTTCAAGGATCTGAAGGCGACTTGGGCGGATAGCGATCTTCATGGAGACACCCAGGTTGACCTGGCAGGCCGCCGCCCAATGATCTCAGCAATTCTGTCATCACGGAAATTGGACATGCGTCCCTTTCTCGGTGATGACGGCCATCACCCTGCCCAGAGCAAGCGGGCGCCAACCGGGGTGAAACAGGATAAGGTATTTTCGAGCGATCCTCTGCTCTTTGACCGGCTCCGAAAGATCGACGCCAATGTGAAGTTGCAGGCCCGGCAAATTCTCTTGCCCAGGCTTGCCTCTGAGAACGCGATTCTTAACCTCAAGCTCAAAAGCGGGAATTTGGAGGTGCCGCAACTGAGATTTCAGATCGGTGCAGGACAGGTGGATGGCCGGTTTACAGTGCGCGACAAGAAGGACAAAGCGGACATCCACCTGGTGATGGCTGTGAAGGACTTGGCCATGAGGGCCATCTTTGACGCGCTGAAACATGAACGCATCGTGGAGGGCTCACTGGATGCAAACGTGAATCTCTCGAGTAGCGGTGGATCCGTGGCAGAAACGATGGCCGGGCTCAACGGCCGGGCGGATCTCGTGATCAGCAGGGGCCAGGTTTCTATGAAATATCTGAACTTGCTCGACATCGATGTTGGGAGGAAGCTTTTCCAACTCATCAATCCCCTTAAGAAAGATAGCCAATACACGGCAATCAACTGCCTTGTGGAGCGCATGGATGTCGAAAACGGTCTAGTACAGCACAAACTATTCCTGGACACCGAGCAGACAACGCTTGTCTCCGCAGGTCAGGTGAATCTCAAAACCGAGGGGCTGGACATCAGCATCAAGTCATCTCCGAAAAACGGACTCGGCATCGCCGGTGTTGCCCAGCTATCGATCGGATTAAACGAGCTGACCAGGCCGTTCAAACTCGGCGGAACATTGAGCAAGCCCACCCTGGCCATCGATGCGACGCAAACCACTTTGACCATCGGCAAAGCTCTCGGGGGATTCGCTTTGTTCGGCCCCTTCGGCGTCTTGACCGCTCTGGGCAATGTTTCCATAGGAAGCAAGGATTCTTGTCTGAAAGCGATACGGGCAATGGAGAACGAAGCGCAGCAACCTGTAGACGATCAGCGGATCCCTGAAGAGGAGACAAAACGGAAGTGAGCGTGCCGCCCCTGCAATAGGGCGAGGTCGATCCCATTTTTCCTGTAAGGACCTTTTTTGTGGGCCACATAGAAGGCCGCAGACTGAGCCTGCGGTGCCCACTGGGGAATGAATGAAGCCTTCTTGAGTTCCGTGGATTCGGCAATAGAAGAGGAGTGTATGAACAGAAGAAGCGACAGCGGGGATAGGATTTTCCACTTCATAATGACTTTTTGAAGAGCAGGCTGAGGATATTGGTATCGGCTTTCCGGAGATACTTCACGTGGTCCGCCATTTTTCGAATCAGATGAATACCCAGGCCGCCCACGGATCTATTGGAAAGGGAAGCGCTGAGGTCCGGTTCCGGGAAGGATTCCATGTCAAAAAGGATCCCCTGATCCAGGATTTCAACGAATAGGTCACCCTCTTCCGTCATGCCCGATGTGACCTCCGCATCTCCTGCCTGCCCCTCGGGATAGGCGTAACGAAAGATATTCACAAGCGCCTCTTCCGTGGCAAGCTCGATCTCGCGGATTCTTCTTTGGCTGAATCCCTGCATGGCGGCCAGATCTGTCGCGACCCTCATCAGTAGACTCAGGTTCTCCATCCTGGCTTTTCGTCTTACTGAAGACACGGCATCAAGTCTTCCCTCTACCGGCCCATCACTCTGTTAATGTCGAATTCGGGGCTCCCCAGGATCTGACTTCCAAAGCTCAATAACCTATCAAACCTGTCACCCTTTCATATTTCATACCGGACCCCCGGGGGGGCGGCACAGGAATCGTATGGGCAAAAAATAGACATGAACCATGGAGTGTCAATCCACCACAAGCAATGACAGCGCGGATGAATCCCGCTTCGGCGCGGGCATGACACCTGCTCGCAACGTGCAGGTTGCATTTGTTGGACTCTATCTGGTGTCCACTAAAGTCATCTTAGATCAGGCTTCAGCCGCAGGGGGGCTTCACCCGTCCATAACTCTTTGAAATGACAAGGCAATGAGCCTTGGAATGGAATAAAATAGGCCCTGGCCATTTTAAGGCATTCTTCCCCGAAAGGAGCTTCTCGACAGAGGGTACTCATTTGCCGGTAGGTCCAGAAGACAGGATTGCTGAGCTTGCCAGGGCCGCAGACGTCTTCTCCGGTGATCAATGAGAGGATGCACTTATTGGTGGCTCATGCTGAAAAAACTTGATTTTTCCCAACGACGGGTTATGATTAAAAAGTACATGAGGGCTCGCATTTCTTTGCGAGACGGTTTCGTTCTGAAGGTGAGATCCATTTGTCAAAAGTGGCAACCTGAAGATTGGAACACATGAAATTTTATAGGGAAGGAGGTTGTCTCTATGGCCAATGGAGTCGTGAAGTGGTTTAATGAACGCAAAGGCTACGGTTTCATTCAGCGAGAAGACGGCACAGACGTGTTTGTCCATCACACTGGAATTAACGGCACTGGCTTCAAGTCTCTCAGAGAGGGCGATCGAGTTGCCTTTGAAGTGGAGCAAGGCAAAAAGGGCCCCGCTGCAGTCAACGTCACAGTCATTTAGCGAGCATGCGGCAAAATGAGAAGAGGGCATTCCAATCATTTACGATGGAATGTCCTCTTTTTTTGTGCAGCTCCTCACAGGAAAACATGGACAAAGAAACTGCTTTCACATTCATTCCGGAGCAAAAAGACAGGGTATGAAGCTTCGTCGTCGGCTTAAGTTCATCGCCCTGGTTGTGCTGATCGGATGCGCAATACCGGTGCCGGTTTAAAGTCGTCCGGGAAAAGGACTCCAATCCGGATCGGACAAACTGAAAGCTTTGCTGTTGAGGTTTGAAGCATACGCCGAGAGAACGAGAAAGAGCTGGGGCGTGCTCAGGGCACAATGATGTTTCCGGCAGAAATCCGTCTCGCTTTCTGAGTAAAGAGGTTGTCGAAGGTTGCGAATTCTTCGGCTTCTCTGCTCGACGCGAGATGGAGGGCATCAGCAAAGTCAATGCCGTAACCGTACCATGAAATTGCCAGAGCAACTGCCGGGAGGTCTTCAAACTTAGCGTTCCAAAGGCCCAGCAATTTCTGAAAGCCTTTCATGATACGGTCCTTATCAATCCCGTAAGTGTATCTCAATACCCACTCCGTCTCAAGCATGACGGTTTTGGGAATGTATATATCAGCACTTTCCATGAGATCTGCAGCGCGTCGCGCTTGAACCTGATCATCATCGGTAAGCAAGTGGACCAGGATGTCCGTGTCTATTGCGATCATAGGCTTTTTTTCGCTCCCTTTGCGATGGCTGTTTCCATATCCTTGAGTGATTTCCTCGGACCTTTGTACTTAAGACAGCCCAATACATCGTCGATCTTCGTAGTCTTGAAAGGCTTTATCGGTTTCAGCTTGACTCCGTCATCCGTCTCCTCCACGACAAATTCCAATCCCGGTTCCCATCCGTGAGCCGTCCGGACTCGCTTCGGTATGACGATTTGCCCTTTCTCGGACAGGCGAGTAATATCCATGGGGCTTCCCTCCAGGTAAGACTAAGGTAAGACGATTTTAACTTAGCTCTTCTCCATGTGCAACAGTATTTTATTCTCCTTATCTACTCCCCTTTGCAAAGAATTTTCTTGAGAATGCCGTCCCCTACAACCTTCTTATTCCTCACCCCTCAGATTTCCTCTCTGGAGTAGCCAAGTTCCTCCAGAATCTCATCGGTATGCTTTCCGAGATGAGAGGGGGCTCTGCGCTGCCAGGATGCAGGGGTTTCGCTGAAGTCCCAGAGGAATCCAGACACCTTCAATTTCCCCCAGTCGGGATGGTTGACTTGGATGAAGTAATCGTTGGCCATTGCCTGGGGATCACTTGTCATCCGCAGGCCGCCAGCCATGCCTCCAGATCCGGCGTCTCTTTGGAAATCCTCAGCAAGGTCATTCTGAGACATGTCAATCTTTCCACGACGTAGCGCTATCCGGGAAAGGTCAGTGGTATGGAGGCGATGAGGTGGATTGATAATCTCTATTCATAATGTGAGGCAAGGGCGAGCCCGCGATTAGCCTCACCCAAACTCATTTTGCAGGTATCTTTCAGAAATCAGTAATGGTATGAGAATGCCCAAAGTGATGAGTTGAAAAATTGTTTACAAAGTAAAATACTCTGGCATCAAGATACGCAAGAATAGGATATGACAACACAAACGATACGGAAGATTTTCACTCGTGATTTCATTCTAGGGTTTTCCGCACAATTCACTTTCATCATGGTTTTCTACATCCTCATTCCCACCCTTCCTATCTACCTCTCGAGATCGGGGGCTAACGGGATAGAAATCGGCGTTCTCATTGGTATCTTCTTTGTCTCCTCCCTGGTTTTCAGGCCTTTTGTCGGCAAAGCGCTTCAAAAGATTCCCGAAAAAACCTTTATGATCGCCGGAGCCCTTCTCTTTGCCCTCACCTCCTTTGCCTATCTCCTGGCCCCTCCTTTTTGGCCCTTTTTGATAGTCAGGGCCTTTCAAGGTATTGCTTTGGCCTTCTTCCATACGGCTTCGCTTACGCTGATCGCCAATATCAGCCCAAAGGCCCATTGGGGACAAAGCTTCAGTTACTTTCTTCTGGCCTCCAATTTTTCACTAGCCCTGGCTCCTCCTGTGGGAATGTTCATCATCAATCAGTTTAGTTTCAGCGTTCTCTTCCTGGTCTGCTCAGGTGCGTCGTTGTGCTGTCTGTGTATTAGCGGCAAATTGGGAAGAACGCAGGTCGCTCCACTGGAGGATTCTCCCACCGGGCAGAATTTCTTTCTGCGCTCGAAAGCTGTTCCGCCGTCCATCATTAGTTTCTTTAACATGATTGTCTGGGGAGCCTTAACTGCCTTTTTCCCTCTTTATGCTGTCAATCATGGGGTGGCCGACCCCGGCCTCTTCTTTACCACCATTGCCATCATGCTTTTTGTGTGTCGTGCTTTCGGTGGGAAGATATTGGATCTCTGTAGCAAAGAAAGAATGATCCCATTTTTGATTACCACATATGTCATCTCAATGGCCATTCTCGCCTTCTCCAAGAATCTTCCGATGTTTATCCTTGTGGCGGTGATTTTTGGAATCGGGAACGCCCTTCTCACTCCCGTTGTGATGGCATATGCTCTTGATAGTACAGGTTCTTCACCGGGTCCGGTTGTAGGCACTTACACGGCGATCTCGGATTTGGGGTTGGGCCTGGGGCCGGTGATCATGGGCATTGTCATCCGTTTTAGCAGCTATCCGATCATGTTTCTCTGCTTAGCCCTCACCGGGGTCATCAATATCGTTTATTTTCATTTTGTCGTGAGAAAAGGGTGATCTTCCGGTTAGGGGAAGTAGGGTATGTACAAATCCTGCAATTTACTTGCATGGTGAAGAGTCTTCTTTATTGACCTCAAAAAAGCAAGGAGAGCCGTGCAAGTTTCTTAGGCAGTGACAAGAGGGGTCAGCATATCATATCCAAATGTTGTGAAGATGTTGATCATTGCAGGACGCAGGATAACGCACCTTCTTAACATCGATTCGATTTCAGTATTGTCAGCAAAGTTGCTTTGGAGCCAAACGTCGCCACGTATGTATTTTGTCTTTTGTTTGACTATGTTCAATATTGTCTCTGAAGGAATCCCACAGGTTAGGACTTCATGAAAAAATGGCTTGACAGTCGGTGGTTAAGAAAGTATATTCCTTTTGAAGAATATAACAAGAGGATCGCATGAAGGATTTTGTGAAAGTTACGAAGGCGCTCTCCGACCCAAACAGGGTGAAAATCATCAAAATGCTGCAGCACAAGATGATGTGTGTTTGTGAGATTCGGGAGGCGCTGCACCTTGCCCAGCCTACGGTTTCAAAGCATTTGAAAATTCTTGAAAATGCCGGCCTCGTTGCTTCTCAGAAAGACGGTCTGTGGGTTAATTATTACCTTACAGACGGAAGGACCAGTCCCTATGCGGCAGCGATTCTTGGAAACCTTCGCCACTGGCTTGAGGATGACCCGCAGATCAGGAGCCTCGCCGAGAGGGTACCTAATATTCGCCGGGAAGATGTGTGCGGGAAATAGGCATCTTTTTTTTGTCCTTCATATATCGTTAAATGGCAATTTAGCTATGCATATTCCTTTAGCATGAGTATATAAAAACATGAACGATATGAAAGAAAGAACGAAACTGCTCATTATCCTCTTTACCTTCCTTGGTGCGTACTACGTCCCGTGGGGAAATGCGACGGTCAGGCACTCGGGGTTGGAGGCTTTCATGATGCTCCAAGAGTATGCCAGGGAGCACGTACTGACTTGCCTGATTCCCGCGTTCTTTATCGCGGGCGCGATCGCGGTCTTCGTTTCCCAGGCCTCTGTACTCAAATATTTTGGCGCCACAGCGAACAGAATTTTTTCCTATTCTGTGGCTTCTGTTTCCGGAACGGTCCTGGCGGTCTGCTCGTGCACGGTCCTGCCTCTTTTTGCAGGGATCTACACGAGGGGAGCGGGCATCGGTCCCGCAACGGCCTTTCTGTATTCCGGCCCAGCCATCAATGTACTGGCCATTGTTCTCACCGCGAGGATTTTGGGCTGGCAGCTAGGTCTGGGCAGGGCGGTCGGGGCTGTCCTCTTTGCAGTGCTCGTAGGATTGCTGATGGCTTTCCTTTTCAGGAGGGATGACGCAAAACGAACAGCAGGGCAGATGTATCTCCCTGACCAGGAAGACAGGGGACGAAGTCTGACCCAGGATGCCCTGTTCATGCTGACCATGGTCCTGATTCTTATCTTCGCCGCTCTTGCCAGGCCTGCTCAAGGGTCTACCGGTATTTGGCCGGCCATCTTCGGTGCCAAATGGTATATCACGGCCGGCCTCCTCATCGTCCTGGCGTTCATGCTTAAGAATTGGTTCCTGAAGGAGGAGCGGGTCAACTGGGTGCAGTCCACCTGGGGTTTCATGAAGCAGATCTTTCCTCTCTTGGGAGCAGGCGTGCTGGTAGCCGGCTTTATGCTGGGCCGGCCGGGGCACTCAGCCCTCATCCCTGAACACTACATCCAGAGCCTGGTGGGCGGGAATTCCCCTTGTGCCAATCTTTTCGCCTCCGTTGCAGGAGCGCTCATGTATTTTGCCACCTTGACGGAAGTGCCTATTTTGCAGGGGCTTATCGGAGCGGGGATGGGTCAGGGTCCTGCCCTGGCCCTGCTTCTGGCAGGTCCTGCACTTTCGCTTCCTAATATGCTAGTGATCGGCGGTGTTATGGGGGTAAAGAAAACCTTCGCCTTCTGCGCGACCATCGTGGTCCTGTCCACTATTGCCGGAATGATTTTCGGGGCGATTGTGGGATAGGAGCTTAGGCCCATGAGCGAAATGGATGTAACAAAGATCAAGGCGGGCAAGTT